>JAITHZ010000001.1 GCA_031279795.1 Bacteroidales bacterium | reverse complement strand
CGCTTTGATTGTCCAGGATATGGGACTACTGATGCAGGACTTGCCACCTTTGCCCTTGCATGCCAGCACACAATGCGACAATCGTTCGCCCGAACGAATCAAATTCATGGAACAGTGTGGTTTTTCTCAACTTATTCTCGCAAGGGAACTGTCGTTGGACGAGATTCGCAAAGTCGCTCTGCAAACTTCTGTCCGTCTGGAAGTTTTTGTACATGGAGCGCTCTGTGTAAGCTACAGCGGACAGTGCTACATCAGCGAGGCTTGTTGTGGACGAAGCGCCAATCGCGGCGAATGTGCCCAGTTCTGTCGTTTGCCCTATTCGTTACAGGATGCTGGAGGAAAAACAATTATCGCAAACCGACATCTTCTCTCGCTGAAAGACTTGAACCGTTCCGCCCAGTTGGAAAGTTTGCTGGATGTCGGCGTTTCGTCCTTCAAAATCGAAGGACGTTTGAAAGACATTACGTATGTCAAAAACATTACGGCTTACTATCGGCAAAAGCTGGACAGCATCATCGAAAAACGGAAAACATGCAGGCAGGCCTCATCAGGAAAATGCTTCCATACATTCGCGCCAGATCCTGCCAAAAGTTTCAACCGTGGATTCTCAACTTATTTCCTGACCGGCAGAACCGCGGATATAGCGTCTTTTGATACGCCGAAATCAATTGGCGAATTTATCGGAACTGTTTGCGATGTGCAGAACGAGTATTTTTCCGTTTCAGGAAACGCAGAACTGCATAACGGCGACGGCTTGTGCTTTTTTACGCCTTCTGGCGAGTTTTGGGGTTCGCGTGTGAACCGGACGGAAAACAACCGTATCTTCCTGCATGATCCGCCGATGCGCTTGTCGGCAGGAACACGTGTTTTCCGCAATGCCGATCGGCTTTTTGAAAAATCCCTGTCTGGGAAATCGGCTGTCAGAAAAATTTTTGCAACCTGTAGCCTGTCTGAAAATCGCAATGGCTTTACGCTCGAAGCTTGCGATGAAGACAATACGCATGTTTCGCTGAATCTCGCCTTAGCAAAACATCCAGCACAGAAACCACAGCAGGAATACGTCCGACAGCAACTCTGCAAAACCGGCAACACGGATTTCTCATTCACGCACGCATCCATTACATGGACGCAAGAATGGTTTATTTCAGCATCCATTCTCACCGAATGGAGAAGACAACTCACTGATTTATTGGAAACTGCACGAAGAATCACACGCAATATCGAAATTGGCAGAAAACCGTTGCAAGTTCCACCTTTTCCCGAAACATCCCTTTCATATCTGGGAAATGTAACCAATCAACATGCCCGTTTGTTTTATCAACGAGCTGGAGTAAATGACATTTCGCCAGCATTTTCCGTACAACACGATATAGAACAGGATATTATGTTTACAAAACATTGTATTAAATACAGTATGGGATGGTGTACGAAACAAAATGGGGAAAAAAAATTTCCATACAGAGAACCGCTTTATCTGGTACATAACAAGCAAAAATTCAGGCTTATTTTCGATTGCGCAAGATGTGAGATGCGTATCTCAACACACGTGCCTCACCAGAAGTAAACGCACGAAATATGTCATTTTATTTTTTTATAAACCGTGTTATATACCTCATCCATTAGTACTGTTATTTCATTTCCGTAAAATTCCGAATCAGCCCATCGTTTTCCTAAATCTTCGACATTTGGCGCTACTCCGTATATATAAGGAAAATGTCGAGGATCGGGTGTGGCATTTTTCGGATAACCGTTCATGCCGGCATACAGCGCCAAATGATCGCAATGCGCCTTGATTCCCTCTACCCAAGATGCAAACCGTTCATAATTTTCTGGATTATCATTTTCCCCTCCGCTTGATATTTTCATTCCGCATGGATTAAAAAACGTGGAATCAACCACTCCGCCGAATCTTCCATAGCCTGTTTCTTTCGCGCTTTGCGTATAGGCAACAACAGGATCAATGCCAATTGAAACGGCAATATCGTAAAATAATTGCGCTAATTCGACGAACACCGGTGTAGCATTTTTGTTTTTCGCCCACTGCTGCATCGCTGTAACTGTAGCGGTCGGTGCAGAGACAATCGGCGTTTTTCCTGTGCCATACGGATTTGCAGCCCTGAGTGTTTTCTCTGAAAATATGAACCACACCATCGCAAAAATAACAATTTTACTGACTGTTTTCATTTTATCATTTTATGTCGAATAATTGTACTATTTCTTTGTAATATTTCGGCAAAAATAACACTTTATTCTGAAAAACAAACAATTTTGCTATTGAAAAAAAATAAAAAACAGAAAAACGGCATATTGTTCATCCTAATATCAATCCGGAAATTTTTTTTATTTTTGCAACCTACATTTTTCATTCGAAACTTTTCATATTTTTGTAGTTTTTATAATCTATATTATCTATAACAAATAAAATATGGATTTAGTTTAGTTGAACGGAAAATATATGAGCGCTGTTAGCTTTTATCAACAAAGACGTGATAAAAGCGCTACAGCGACGTAGGCAAAAGCTGTGTTGCTGCAAATCCAGAAAAAATTCAACTTGCTGCAAATCTAATTCTTATCAATAAGAAATTAGAATTCATCAAAACATCCATCTCTGTGCTTATTTATAATAATATCCGATGGATCAGTAAATTATGGTTATTTCATTTTCCGTCCACCAATGAGAGCTGGAAAATATTTTTGTGCAAGAATTATAGGCACAATTAACAAAACAATATTTAATACAGAAGCTAACAGGGTTAATACAACATTCATTTCGATATGCAATAAAAATGCAATTCGGTAACATACACCAATCAACGGGCTGTGAAATCCAAGAATCAAAACAGAGCCGCCAGCGAGAATTGTCATTATCCGTAAATCTCTCGTATACAGGAATGTAATAAAAACAGTCGAAACAATACCAACCATTCCGATCAGGTAAAACATTAAAATATTTTCACCGAAATAACAAAAACTTATATTTGCAGCCCCATTAAACGGCCCCAAAACAGCAAGCAACGCAAAACCGGTAAGCCCCATAAGCAAACTCAACGTCAAATTGATTTTGTCTTTATTCAACGGACGAATCAATTCGTTTTTGCGGCAAATATTACCGAGAGCAAAAAAAGGCATCAACAGCAAGGCGCTGTGCAGGGAAAACACGTTTGGCGTCTGCACATATTTCAATGCATAGCCCAGCAGTGAAACAAAAATTGTACAGAAAATATAATTAACAGTCCGGCGTCCGCCTATTTTAAGCGCTGTCTGATGAATGATTTTGGCACAAAACAGTCCGGGCAAGAACCATAACGGAATGTTTATCAACTCGGAATAATCTGTAGTAAAAACAGTTCCGTATATCACACCTAAAAAAGGGCGAAACAACAGATGATAAAACTGTTCCTGCCTCTCCGGATGGGGAATAAAAATCAGCCAATAAACATAATACAGTGCAGAAAGCAATAAATAAGGACTAATTAAGGTTTTGAATCCA
>JAITHZ010000366.1 GCA_031279795.1 Bacteroidales bacterium | reverse complement strand
ATGACCGACGACGGTTCGTATGGGAACAAAGGACTGATCACCAAAGGTGTCGAAGGAATCATTCAGCGAGAAAAAGTAGATTTGTGCATCACAATCGGCCCGGCTGTCATGATGAAATTTGTAGCCCAAACAACAGCCGCCTATCACATTCCAACCCTTGCTTCGCTCAATACCATCATGGTCGACGGAACGGGTATGTGCGGAGCTTGCCGGATTACCGTAGGCGGGAAAACTAAATTTGTCTGCATCGACGGCCCCGAATTTGATGCTCACCTGGTCGATTTTGACGAAATGCTTATCCGCTTAAACTCTTATAAAGAAATAGAATAAATTTATTATAAAGAAATTATGACAAACGAAACCAATCTGGCCGAAGAACGGAAACAACATTGGCGGGAAGAATTGCGTAAAAGTAAAAATGCAAAAGACCGGAAAGAAATTCCCCGTGTGAAAATGCGGGAACTGGCGCCGGAATACCGGATAACAAACAACTCGGAAGTCAATCTGGGACTGACACAGGAGCAGGCGCTGCTCGAAGCTAAACGCTGCCTGGACTGCCCTTCGCCTGCATGTGTGAGTAGCTGTCCGGTGAGTATCAATATCCCGAAATTCATTAAACATATCGAATGCGGACAATTTTTGGAGGCAGCCAAAACCTTGAAAGAAACCAGTGCCCTTCCAGCTGTCTGCGGACGAGTTTGCCCACAGGAAAAGCAGTGCGAAGAAAAATGCATGTTTCTAAAAATGAAGAAAGAGCCTGTAGCTATCGGTTATCTGGAACGTTTTGCTGCCGATTACGAACGGGATGCAGGGAAAATATCCATACCGTCGGTAGCGCCTGAAAACGGCATCAAAGTCGCCGCCGTCGGTTCGGGGCCTGCGGGTCTTTCTTTTGCCCTTGATATGGCAAAACGGGGATATGCAGTCACGGTTTTTGAAGCATTGCACGAAATCGGCGGTGTGCTTAAATACGGAATTCCCGAATTTCGACTGCCCAACGAAATTGTTGACGTCGAAATAAACGTGCTGCGAAAGATTGGCGTAGAATTTGTAACTGATTGTATAATAGGAAAAACCCTTTCTTATGACGACCTGCATGAAGCCGGATTCAATGGCGTCTTCGTGTCGAGTGGCGCTGGATTACCGCGTTTCATGAATATCCCGGGCGAAAACCTGAACGGCGTCATGTCGAGCAACGAATACCTGACGCGCGTCAATTTGATGGACGCTGCCAGTCCCGAATCTGACACACCTGTGTTGATTGGCAAAAATGTGGCAGTCATCGGCGGCGGGAATACTGCCATGGATGCCGTACGAACAGCCCGACGGCTCGGCGCACAACGCGCCATGATTATTTACCGTCGTTCGGAAGAAGAAATGCCTGCACGTATCGAAGAAGTGAAACATGCCAAGGAAGAGGGGATTGAGTTTTATACGCTGCATAACCCGATTGAATATCGTGGCGACGAAAAAGGCCGCGTTACCCACGTTCTGCTGCAAAAAATGACGCTCGGCGAACCAGATGCATCCGGCAGGCGTGCACCGGTAGAACTTCCCGGACAAACGGAACTGATTGCGGTGGACGAAGTGATTGTCAGTGTGGGAGTGTCCCCAAACCCGTTGATTCCAGCAGCCATATCTGGACTGGAGGTCAGCAAATGGGGAACGTTGATCGTTAATCAAGACACAATGCAAACTTCTATTCCCGACATTTTTGCCGGCGGCGACATCGTTCGTGGCGGCGCTACTGTAATCCTGGCTATGGGCGATGGACGAAAAGCAGCCGCCGGTATGGACAGCTACCTGTCGAATTTATGATTCTCCGCAAAATTTGTCATCGAAGATGTATTCAAAAAACATTAAGAGATAAAATACGTTTATTGACATGCAATCTTAAAAAAAACAAAAAAATCCCACAAGGTTGTACATATAAAAATAATGCGTATCTTTGCAGCCCGAAATAGAAAATTTGATAAGATTAATTAACAATAAATAGGAGTAAAAAACGAAGAAATGCCTACAATTCAACAATTAGTAAGAACAGGGAGGAAGGTATTGATTGACAAAAGCAAATCGCCAGCGTTGGATTCATGTCCGCAACGGCGAGGCGTTTGTGTACGTGTTTACACAACCACGCCCAAAAAGCCGAACTCAGCATTACGCAAAGTAGCGCGTGTCCGTTTGACGAATACCAAAGAAGTGAACGCCTACATACCGGGTGAAGGCCACAATTTGCAGGAACACTCAATCGTGATGGTTCGCGGCGGACGCGTGAAAGACCTACCTGGCGTTCGTTATCACATTGTTCGCGGAACACTGGATACCGCAGGAGTGAATGGACGAACACAACGCCGTTCAAAATATGGAGCAAAACGCCCGAAACCAGGTCAGGCAGCCGCAGCCGTAGCAAAAGGCAAAAAGAAGTAATCTAAACTGGATAAGTTTATCCCTTACCGGTTTTTTTGAAAAAGAGAAGTAAACAGTTTCAAATTCGTTTGAGTTTATTGGATAAACGCTTAAAAAGCAAGGTTGAGTAAATGATTCGCTCGAATCGTTGAAGATACGGAATAAGGCAACCAAAAACAAAAACAAAAATTTTTCACAAAAAATGAGAAAAGCAAAACCCAAGAAAAGGGTCATATTACCTGACCCGATTTTTAGTGATGTAAAGGTGACAAAATTTGTGAATCACCTCATGTACGACGGAAAAAAAAGCATCGCGTTTAATATCTTTTACACAGCGCTCGAATCTGTAAAAAACAAGCTTTCGAATGTGGAAAAAACGCCGCTCGAAATTTGGAAAAAGGCGCTCGACAATGTTACGCCACAGGTTGAGGTAAAATCACGCCGAGTTGGTGGAGCTACATTTCAAGTTCCTACCGAAATTCGTCCCGACAGGAAAGAGTCCATTTCAATGAAGAACCTTATTTTATACGCCCGAAAAAGAGGCGGAAAAAGTATGGCCGACAAGTTGGCTTCCGAAATTATGGACGCTTTCAACGAGCAGGGAGCTGCATTTAAACGGAAAGAAGACATGCACCGCATGGCCGAAGCCAACAGAGCTTTCGCTCATTTCCGCTTTTAATAAACAGAAAGACTAAAAGATGGCTAAAGGAACAGACACAAATTTAAAATTCACCAGAAATATAGGAATTATGGCGCACATCGACGCCGGAAAGACCACCACTTCGGAACGGATTCTTTTCTATACCGGTTTAACTCATAAAATCGGTGAAGTACACGAGGGCGCTGCAACAATGGACTGGATGGAGCAGGAACAGGAACGTGGAATCACCATTACCTCTGCTGCTACAACTACCTTTTGGAATTATTTGAACAACAAATACAAGATTAACCTGATTGACACTCCTGGACACGTCGATTTCACAGTAGAAGTCGAACGCTCGCTCAGGGTGCTGGATGGCGCTGTGGCAACTTTCTGTGCAGTCGGAGGAGTTGAACCACAATCGGAAACCGTTTGGCGTCAGGCTGATAAATACAAAGTACCCCGCGTAGGCTATGTGAACAAAATGGACCGCTCCGGCGCCAATTTTTATGAAGTGGTTCGCCAGATAAAAGAAATGCTTGGCTCGAATCCTTGTCCGATTCAGATACCGATTGGCGCTGAAGAAACGTTTAAAGGCGTGGTGGATTTGGTGAAAATGAAAGCCATTTTCTGGCATGACGAAACAATGGGCGCCGATTATTTCGAAGAAGAAATTCCGGCAAACCTCGTAGAAGAAGCCCAGGAATGGCGCGATAAAATGCTGGAAACCATCGCCGAATTTGATGAAACTTTGATGGAAAAATATTTCGACGACCCGTCGACCATCACCGAAGAAGAAATACTGAACGCAATCCGTAATGCAACTGTCGCCATGGAAATCGTGCCGGTGATTTGCGGCTCATCTTTCAAAAACAAAGGCGTACAAAAATTGTTGGACGCCGTTTGTGCATTTTTGCCAAGTCCACTGGATGCTGGCGAAATTATCGGAAAAGATCCGGAAAACCATGAAAAACAAATTGTTCGCAAACCGTCTTCAGCAGAACCGCTGACGGCGCTGGCATTCAAAATAGCTACCGATCCTTATGTCGGACGACTGTGTTTCTTCCGCGTATATTCGGGCGAAATAGAATCCGGTTCATATGTATATAATGTACGTTCAGAAAAAAAAGAACGAATTTCCCGCTTGTTCCAGATGCATTCCAACAAACAGAATCCAAAAGATTTTATCGGTTGTGGCGATATTGGAGCCGGCGTTGGCTTCAAAGACATTCGCACGGGCGATACGCTGTGCAGCGAAGATCACCCGATTTTGCTCGAATCAATGGATTTTCCCGACCCTGTAATCGGAATAGCCGTCGAACCAAAAACGCAGAAAGACTTGGACAAACTGGGTATCGGACTGGGCAAACTGGCCGAAGAAGATCCGACATTCACTGTAAAAACCGACCCCGATACTGGCCAAACAGTTATCAGTGGAATGGGCGAACTTCACCTGGAAATCATTATCGACCGCCTGAAACGCGAGTTTAAGGTGGAATGTAATCAGGGACGTCCACAGGTTTCCTATAAAGAAGCCATTACAAAAGAGGTGGAATTGCGCGAAGTCTATAAAAAACAATCAGGCGGACGCGGTAAGTTTGCTGACGTTATCTGCAAAGTTGGACCTGCCGACAGCGATTTTGAAGCTGGACTTCAGTTTGTAGACGCAGTAAAAGGCGGAAATATACCGAAAGAATTTATTCCATCTATCCAGAAAGGATTTACTACTGCAATGCGTAACGGTATTCTGGCCGGCTACCCGATGGACAAACTGAAAGTTACGGTCATTGACGGTTCTTACCATACGGTAGACTCCGACCAGCTGTCGTTTGAAATATGCGCCATTCAAGCATACAAAACCGCCTGCCAGAAAGCGAAACCCGTTCTGTTGGAGCCAATTATGAAACTGGAAGTTGTCATGCCCGAAGAATATATGGGCGACGTAATTTCAGATTTGAACAAAAGGCGAGGTCAGGTGGAAGGTATGGAATCCAATCGCTCCGGCGCTCGGATTGTAAAGGCGAAAGTTCCTATGGCAGAAATGTTTGGATATGTAACAGTCTTGCGAACAATCTCTTCCGGCCGTGCGACTTCTTCAATGGAATTTTCACACTATGCCGAAGTATCTACGCTCGTGGCCAAGCAGGTGTTAACTGAAGTAAAAGGCCGTGTTGATTTATTGTGATTGAAATACTGCGGGTTAGCGAATGACTCTTAACCCGCATTTTTATATATTAATTAATTGATAAAGATGAGTCAGAAAATTAGAATTAAACTGAAGTCTTACGACCACAATTTGGTGGATAAATCCGCCGAAAAAATTGTTAAAACAGTAAAAACGACTGGCGCCGTTGTTAGCGGGCCGATCCCGCTGCCCACGCACAAACGCATTTTCACGGTAAACCGATCGACGTTTGTAAACAAAAAGGCACGCGAACAGTTTGAACTGTCAGCATTCAAACGCTTAATCGACATCTACAGTTCAACAGCCAAAACCGTTGATGCCTTAATGAAACTGGAACTGCCAAGCGGGGTGGAAGTGGAAATAAAGGTCTAACAGCAATGTCGGACAATCATAAGAACGGTTGTAAATCTGCTGCATTTGCATTGGGTTGGGTATTTTTGATAACATTAGCGGCTTTCCCTGACTTATTTGATAATGTAGTTGAGTTTTCTCAAAGAGTTTGCACTTTTGAAAAAATTGGAAGAACTGTATTTCTTGTCTTGATTGTCTATATATTTGATATATTGGTCGAAGTTGCATTTTCGCTAAACCGCTTGGTGTACATTAAGAATTATTTTTTGAGTTGCTTTGCTCTTTTTATTCTGGTATGTGTATTTATGCAATTTGCAATAATTAATTTGTGGAACCCTGTTCTTTTGATCTTATTAGTCGATTTGCCAATGGCTACAATGAAAGGAGTCAGTTTGCATTATATCTTTAACAAAAAAAGGAGAACTAAAGAACTTATTATTTTAGTACAAGAACGATGATTATGATTTTAAGTTTTACTTTATGTTTGGCTATAGCATTTGGAATCGTATACTGGGTGGCTGTAAAGTCCAAAGGCGCTTCGTATATTGATGATTATGAGGTAATAAAAATCTCATTGGTTTCCGCTGGCAGTATTGAAAAAGAAAAACGGGAAGCTAACGTATGTATTTTGGGAGCAAGTTTTCAGATAAATAATGAAAATATAAACCACGATTTGTACAGGCACTTTATAGTTGACGGTCGCTCCATGAACAAGTTCGATATTCGAAACGGCGATATGGTTTTTGTTGATAACGAATATACAGAAGCCGAACTCTTCGATAAAAAAGATGCAATAGTTGTGTTTCGGATAGAACCGGAAGGACAAAACAAAATCGAATACAAACTCCGAAAGTTCATTGGTTTCTATGATTTTAACAAAACACCTGACATTCAGAAATGGGTAAAAGAAAATCACCCCGAACTGAACTTCAGAGAACTGAAGACCAAACTTGAAGAAAAAAAGACGAAAGAAAAAATACGAGAATGCATCGACAAAAATTCCCGATTAGTTCTTTCAGAAACAACACGGAAAAAGAACTGGCTTTCACCGAAAAGAAACGTTTGCTATTCATTTCATCCTGAAAGTTCCATGGTGGGAAAAGTCCGTTATCAAGTTCCAAAGGAATATGTTTACATAGTTAATAAAACATAATGCCTTCGTGTATATGAAAAATAATTATTAATTTTGCGCCCCCATTAGGGAATGTGAAATAAACGAGTTAAATAACTAATTTATAATTGAAATGCCAGGATTATTAGGAAAAAAAATCGGAATGACATCCGTTTTCAGTGCTGATGGTAAGAATGTACCATGCACTGTTATCGAAGCAGGTCCTTGCGTAGTTACTCAATTAAAAACTGTAGAAAAAGATGGTTATGAAGCTGTTCAGGTAGGCTTTCAGGAAAAGAAAGAAAAGCATACAACCCAACCGGAACAGGGACATTTCAAAAAAGCAGGAGTAGCGCCGCAACGACACTTGGCCGAGTTCAAAGCTTTCGAGCAAAAGTTCAATTTGGGAGACGTGATTCATGTAAACGACTTGTTTGAAGAAAACTCTTTCGTAGATGTGATTGGAACGTCCAAAGGCAAAGGTTTCCAAGGCGTTGTAAAACGTCATGGTTTCGGCGGAGTAGGCGAAAGTACGCATGGACAGCACAACCGCTTGCGCGCACCGGGTTCTGTAGGGGCCAGTTCGTACCCGTCGAAAGTATTCAAGGGAATGCGCATGGCCGGCAGAATGGGAGGCGACCGTGTTACGGTTCAAAATTTGGTAGTATTAAAGGTAATTCCCGAAAACAATTTGCTGCTCTTGAAAGGCTCTGTACCGGGATGTAAAGGTTCAATCGTTTTAATTGAAAAGTAATGGAACTGAATGTATATAATATAAAAGGAGAAGACACCGGAAGAACGGTAACGCTGGATGATGCTATCTTCTGCACCGAATCCAACAAAGTATTCAGACCGGAAGCAATATCCTTGCTGGACACCCCAAATGACCATGCAATCTATCTGGACGTGAAGCAGCACCTGGCCAACAAACGCCAGGGTACACACAAAGCGAAGGAAAGAAGCGAAGTAACCGGAAGTACTCGAAAATTAGGCCGTCAAAAAGGTGGCGGCGGCGCGCGAAGAGGTGATATTAAATCACCGGTATTAGTCGGAGGTGGGCGTGTATTTGGCCCAAAACCAAGAGATTACAGCTTTAAATTGAATAAAAAAGTAAAACAGTTGGCACGAAAATCAGCGTTGGCTTACAAAATTAAAAACAACGAATTAATTATCGTAGAAGACTTCGCTTTTGAAGCTCCAAAAACGAAAGCATTTGTTGACATGATAAAAAATTTGAAGATTGCTGATAAAAAGTTACTTTTAGTTTTACCGGAACAAAATAAAAACGTATATTTGTCGGCTCGAAATTTAGAGAGAGCAAAAGTTACAATTCTCTCTGGTGTAAATACTTACGGAATTCTTGACGCATCTCGTCTCTTATTTACCGAAAAAGCGCTGGCAGGATTGATTGAAAATTTAAAAGCATAAGGAGGACAAATTATTATGGGAATAATCATTAAACCAATTGTAACAGAGAAGTTAACCGGCATAACCGAAAAGTTTAATAACCGATATGGCCTCCGTGTAAATCCTGATGCAAATAAACTGGAAATAAAAAAAGCAGTAGAAGAAACATACAACGTTACAGTAATTGATGTAAATACGATTAATTACAGCGGAAAAACGAAAAGTCGCTATACCAAATCGGGAACTATCAAAGGAAAAATGACAGCTTTCAAAAAAGCCATAGTAACGTTGAAGAAAGGTGACATTATTGATTATTATAGCAACATTCAATAAAAATGGCAGTAAGAAAATTAAACCCCACAACACCGGGGCAAAGACACAAAGTTATTGGTACGTTTGAAAACATTACTGCAAGTGTACCAGAAAAATCGCTTATAACAGGCAAACGAAAAACAGGCGGTCGCAACAATCAGGGAAAAATGACAATGCGTTATATTGGAGGCGGCCACAAACGTAAATATCGTTTCATAGACTTCAAGCGAAACAAAGACGGTGTTCCTGCAACAGTAAAAACAATCGAATACGATCCAAACCGTTCGGCACGTATTGCGTTGTTATTTTATGCCGATGGAGAAAAACGATACATCGTTGCACCAAACGGACTGAAAGTTGGACAAACAGTAATGTCAGGAGAAAAAGCAGTTCCAGAAATCGGGAATACATTACCATTGCAAAATATTCCTATTGGAACGGTCATTCATAATATTGAACTTCGTCCGGGGCAGGGAGCGGCAATGGTTCGCTCGGCAGGCGCTTTCGCACAATTGACCTCACGCGAAGACAAGTATGCAATCATCAGATTACCATCGGGAGAAATCCGGAAAATACTGTCGGCGTGTAAAGCAACAATAGGCAGTGTCGGAAATTCAGACCACGCGCTCGAAAAGTCGGGAAAAGCCGGTCGTTCTCGTTGGCTGGGACGTCGTCCCCGTACCCGCGCTGTGGTAATGAACCCTGTTGATCATCCAATGGGCGGTGGCGAATGACGTGCTTCAGGAGGCCATCCTCGTTCTCGTAAGGGATTATAT
>JAITHZ010000356.1 GCA_031279795.1 Bacteroidales bacterium | reverse complement strand
AGGGAACTGCTTCGTCAAATCCTGAATTGTAATCATATTTTCCATGTCTTCTTTGTGTTTACTAAAACGCCGCAAATGTACGAATATTATTTGAATGTACGAAATTCGTATAGTTTTGGTTCAAAAAAAGTTTGAGGCGCTATGATTTTGCATTTTGATGGCGAAATATTAAATTGAGGTGCTAAAATGGTTGTGTAGTTCATGTCAATATTTTTCTGAATAAAAGGCTGAGTAATCGCAAGCCCCGCAGGGCTTGGAGAGGAAGACCGTATGCGTCGACCGTAAGCTTTAGCATACGGTTAATAAAGTCCTTTTTTCCGAAACTATTATATCTTGTTTATTTCGCATCACTAAACATGCCGCAAAGATAAACATAAACCTTAAATTTTGTAATTGATCAATTCGTAAGGACGTTTTCATCTGTTAAAATCCGCACTGTCTGTATTCTTAAAAAGCACGCCGGGAGGCAATTTCACGTTCGTTTTTTCAAAATCAATCTGCTGAGCGTCATCCAGTACGAAAGCCGGACGGAAATCTTCCTGTTCAAAATCAATATTCACATGATGAAACCGGATATTTCTGGCGTGACGGATGAAAAATGCAGAAGCTGGAATTGTGCCGAACATCCAGGGTTCGGGGTAGAGTTTTTCGTTTTCGGGCGGTGCGAGTTGCGCGTCTTTCGCCGTGTAACCGCCTTTGTAGTGAATTCGAATATTGCTCAGGGCGACGTCTTCAATGCAATGTCCGGGTATGCCGCTGATAATGGAGGCGTAACGCGAATCGGCATTGAAAACATTGATGTTGTCAATCATAATCCGGCGCATTTTTCCGACTGGCGTTCCTTCGGGACTGCGCATCCGCGCGCCCAGACGCAGGAAAAATGGTGCATTGACAATGTCGCGCATTGTGATATTGGAAATGGTAATATCCTCCAGAAAGCCGCCATCAACAGTTTCGAGCGCCAGTCCGCGGCAACGTTCAAAAATGCAGTTGGTGATGGTTATGTTTTTGAATCCGCCACTGGATTCGGTTCCAAATTTAATCCGTCCGCAAGTAAAACCCTGGTCGGGAGCTTGTGGCTCGTCGCGCCGGTAAGTACCGTCAGCCACTGTTCCGTAATCGTAGCCGCTGACGAAACAGTTGCTTATCGTCACATTTTCGGTGTCTTTGAAATAACCTAATCCATAGCTGGCTTTCAGGACAATGGCATCGTCCCATGGCGAGTTGACCGTGCAATTGGAAATCCGTACATTCCGGCAACAGTCAATGTCCAGGCCGTCACGGTTGGTGTCAATCAGCAGGTTGTCGACAGTCATGTTTTCCACGCCGGTTGCCAGAAGAGCAAAATGTCCGCATCGCAACATCTTGACATCCTGCAATGTAATATTCCGACACTCTTTCAAGCTGATAGCTTTGTTGGCCACACCGGACAGACGGCTTTCTTCGCGGCTCAATCCTTCACCATAAATCGTTCCTGCTCCGCAAATTGTTATGTCATTTTCGCCAATTGCCCACAACAGACTGTTTTTCCAGTGGCTGTGGCCAAAATCCTGAAAACGGTCATGTTCATTTGGTTCTGCATCGTCGTAACCATCTGTTTCCGAAGGAAAAGCTGCAATAATTGTTGCTCCGGCATCCAGAAAAAGACGGATATGACTCTTCAAGCGAATGGAATACGACAGGTAATTTCCGGCAGGCAAATAAACCGTTCCTCCACCCAGAGAAGCCACCGCATCTATGGCTTTGTTGATTGCATGGGAGTCAATTGTTTTTCCATCGCCTCTGGCGCCATAATCCAATACATTTGCGACGCCGTTTTTAATTTGTCTGGCAGTTTCTCCATTTGTCTGGATTTCTTTTTTGGGTGTGGGAACAACTGTTCCGTTGATAAAAAGTTCTTTCATCATGAAATAATTATAATCGGCTTTAGCATTTTGACGATAGAAACAAAAATAGTATTCCCTTCCATTTTTTATGGGCAGTCTGGCAGCCAGTGCGGGCGCATCCGTCTTTTTGCCGGAATTTAAAAAATCCAGTGGCGACGATTGCCGGTTTGCATCCGCCAGACGAATATAGGATTCGGGCACACACGCCTGCATGGTGCGCAACGCCATGCTTTCGCCATAATATAACGTAAAAGCATTGCCTTCCATACTGAAAACATTGTCTTTACAAAATGCAGGATTCAAAACCGGCTGTTCTTCGGCTGTTTTTCCGCTCGCGCCTCCGAACGACCAAAAAAGTTCTGCTTTGTCAGGAATATTCTCAGGAACAAGCTGTACAACAATTCCTGCTGTTTCGCTTAACGAATGCATTTCAACGCGAATCTTTCCATTTGCCAACCAAGTATGTTTCACATCGTAAACGACTTTCCCCGTCGAAACATCGGTTTTTATGCCGGAAATATTGCTCATCCAGCAACTTTCCTCTCCTGATATCAATCCCAGTTTGAAGTTTCCCGCCATTTGCGGAAGCAAAAAAGCCACTTCGGGATGCGTCTTTTGTGCCAGAATCGACTGATTTCCTTTTTCGTACAACTTTATCTCAAATCCTTCCGCCGCTTGAATCGACATTCCAAACCAGTTGATTATAATACAGTGAATGAAAAATTTATATTTCATGATTGTCTTTATATAATGATATTAATTGTTAATTTTCTTTTTGAAGCAATATTTTTAATTTTTGATACAAAAACGAAACCAGCAAAAACAGCATGCCAAGGAAAACCAGGGCAGCAATGCGTCCGGCCTGTTCCATTTGCCAGATGTCGTGCAGATAGAGTTTGGCAATAATCAGCACAAAAAGCGACAGGGAAATAATCCGCAACACACGCAATTTACGTTTCATTCCGATAATCATCAAAACAAACGAAGAAGTCCCCCATAAAACAGGATAAATTATCGTATGGCTGATTTCCAGCAGTTGCAGGTACGGATATGCAGGCCAGCAGATCATCAGCATCAGATGGTCGGCTTCGATACTGAGTACGGCGACTGCTACAACGGTCACAAACCAGTAGACGAAATTACTGGCAGTACAGTGTCTGTTTCGTATCAGAAAGGCGAAAAACAGCACAAGGCTCAACAGCGCAGGAAAGTGTACGGCAACATGTCCCCAGTTCAGATGAGCATCAAACATCACTGCAAGTCGCACGTGGTAAACAACCGGCAGATATGCAGCAGGAAAAATCAGCGTAAAGGCCACCGTACATACAAAGAGTGTTTTCGTCCAGCGCGTGCGTTTCCATGCGATGCCCGTAAGTGTTCCGGTAAACAGAAAAAAATACAGTCCGTATATCAGCCATCGGAAATACAGTTGAGCAGGGAAAAACCGGTTCATCTGATATTGCAGTTCCCAAAAAAGTGTAAAAAACAGCATCAGGACAGCAACGACAGAAAACGCTCTTTTCATTCCACCAAGTCCGGCTGGGAAGGACAACGAGCTTTTCCTTCTCAGCCAGGCATTCATCCAAACGCTTACCGTAAAGACGATTCCGGTAATAAACGGACGGTTGAAAACAAGCGGTAAAAGGCCTCCATCACCTGCCACGTAAAACGCCTGCCAGTCCATCGTCAGCGACGTAAACGCCAGAAATTCTGTCAGCAAAACACTGATACTGAAAATCCGAATGCCCGATTGTTGCCACAGCCACAGCAGCAGCACGCTTTCTGCTGCCCAAAACATGGTAATAGCACATCCATCAAGTTGCACGGGAGCTGCCAGGCCGACAAATATCAGCACGATAGCAATCAGTGTATGTATCAATCGTTTGTCAATCGTTTTGTCTCTATGCAGAATCAACAGCGGGATTGCGTTTAAGATGGCCATGCTGATGGTAATCAAGCCATTTACATGCATGTCACTATTGCTAAAAATGACGAGCGCTGCTGCATAGAGTGACAGATTATTTCCGAGAATAATCGTCAGGTGAAACGCTTTGATTTCCTTTTTGCTTCGGTAATGGTCAATCAGCGCCAGCAGATAGAATTGCAGGAAAAAGAGCAGGATAAAAATAGTAGCTCCAGTACGTTCGCTGGTAAAGGAAGTAACCAGCCATGACCAGAAAAACAGTTGAGTCAGCCCGAAGGCGATTGTGCCGATAACTCGCCATTGCTTTTTGAACGACACTACAAGCATTCCAGCGTTCAGAATAAAGATATAGGAAAACAGTACCGTGTAATTCCCAGTGTCGGTAGAGACCATCATCGGTGATGCAAAGCCGCCAAGCAGAGAAAAAACCGCCAACTCTTTCCGTTCGTACAACAAGGCGAGAAACACCGAAAGCGCAGTAATGACAATCAGCAAGACAAAAGCCAGAGTTTGTGAAAAAATCCGGTAATCGTGGAATGCTATCGAAATCGTGATATACAATACGGAAATACCTCCGCCAACGAGAATGGATGAAAATGTCCGGTATTTTTTTTTCAGTTTGTGGGCTGCGCCAATGATAATGCCGCCGCACAGAATCCCCAATGCTACCCGCATATTTTCGCCGATCCACTCCCTGTCGATAGCGTACTTGACGAAATATCCGATTCCAAGCACCAACGTCACAATACCAATTTTACTCAGTAAATTGATGCCGATCAGTTTTTCCACATCTTTAGGTTGCTTTCTTTCTCCTGAATTTCGCTGAACATCCTCAATATCAGTTTTTGACGGTTTGGTCTGTTGCAATTCTGAAGGAACAATGGGACGGGAAAAAATAACTTCTTCCACGACAGCTGCTTGTGGCTGATGGCTTGGCGGCAATTCCAATACATCGGCTTGTTGCTTTTCGGATTCGATAAACGGCTGCGCAGTAACTGTGTCCGATTTTTTCGGAAAAGATGCAGACTGTTTTTCCAGCTTGCCGTCCACTTGCAACTTCCGACGAAGGGATTCTATTTGCCCTTTCAAGTCGTTGATTGCATCAAGCGTTTTGTCGTTGCAAGATTTAAAATAAATAAAAAAAACAACTGCGATAATGGCGAGAACTATTTCCATCGTGCATGAAGAATTAATCCCTTCGCTCTCTCATTTTCTGTCTCAAATCATCCCACGAAATAGCTTGTTTTGCCAGATACTGTGCCAGTTCATATTTTTCGTCATTGCTGAGGTTTGTCATGAAATCACCCGATTTTGTTGACCACTCCATAAATTCATTTTCGCAACTGTCAATGCCAGTTTGGTTGCTGGTTTGAAGGCATTGTTCAAAGCATTTATACAGCGAATCAAACTCGGCGAAGTGTCTGTCAATATCCGGATTATCGAAATTGTGTTTGCCCAGATTACGAATTTCATCTATTTGCCTTTCCCGCTGCTGGTCAATATCGTCCATAATTTCTTTCGAACTTTTGAAATCAATATTGGCCAGCATGCTTCCCACAAGCATCCCCGCAATGGCGATAATCCAATAAATCGACTTTTTTTGCGATACTTTTTTCCATTTGGTATACCCGTATGCAATGAATGCACCGCCCAACAAGAGCATCCCTGTTGCTAAACCGATATTACCCAGCAGATCGTATACAGGAATCAGTATACGTGGCACGCGATAAAGCAACCGCTCCTGAAAATAGGATGTACCCAAACTGAAAATGACAATACCCACAAGCGCAATCCCAAACGATTTGACTTTTTCTGCTGCTATAAAAATTTGCTGTTTATCCATAATATTTTTTAAAAAATGTAAATTGAAATTTAGATATATTTGCCGTGCAAAGATACAAAATTTTAGTATAGATTCAAATTCTTTTCTAATCTATTAATATCAAGCAAGTTAATTAAAATCGAAAGGACGGAAAAAAGACTTATTTGTTAATTTTTCGTCAATTTCAACCAAATAATAGCAAATAATCCTAATCTGCAACTCTGCATCTTTAGAGAAGTCTGCGAAAAGCTGATTTAAATTTGAAACTAATTCTTTCATGTTTTTTGTTTTAAAATTCGGGCAAAGGTAATGGAATTTTAGTAAAGAACAGCATAAATTGAGTACATTGTACATTTGCACCGCTCTAATAAAAAAGTATATATGACGAAAGCTCTGTTTTTCGATATTGACGGAACGCTGGTAAGTTTCAACACGCACCGGATCGAAATCAACATCGAATGGCTGATTACCGTCTGGGATTATTACCGGGATTTGTCCGGCATCAAAGAACCGGAGCAGGAAAATAAGACCTTGTACGCCTTCCTCTATCCGGTGGAACATTTTGAACGTAATGCAACCGACAGTGAAATCATTTCCGGCTGGGAAGATCAAGAGACAGGTGTAAAAAAACTGACTCCCGATGAATTGGCGGCGCAGATAAACGATGAGGATTTTAATGATACGAATTTTTGGGTACGGTTTATAGAAACGGAAGACTGATTATGAATAACAAACAATTATTGATAAACCGGAAATGGCATACCGGCGGCGGGTGGTTTTCCAAAAAACGGTTCATCAAAAAGAATTTTAAGAGCGTAGTTTTTTGCGACCATATTGAAACCACCAGCAGCGCCGGCGATTCGATAAAAGTGTATTACGCCAACGATGGCGACGTAGCTGCACTCTTCGACGAAATGTATTACAAAGGAAACTGCATGGAAAGCATTTTTGAACTGCAATTCGACATAGACAAAGGCAATCCTTTTGTCGAATGGTTTCGATCCGTTTTGGGATATATTCAGGCAAATACAGCCAATATCAATATTGAATATTTTCCTTCATCGCAAATTGACCGCAAGTGGCGCGACATTCGTCCCGACATTGCCGTAAAACAGGGTGCAATATGGAAATGGATCGGGCTTAGTCAGACCGGATTGACCTATCGCCCCGAAACAGCCTCCAACAGCAACTGGATTTTTTACCGCCTGGCAGACATTATGCTAATAAAAGCCGAAGCGCTCACACAACTCGCCTTCGCCGATAATGACCGGGAAAAACTGAAAGAAGCGCTGGATTTGGTCAGGCAAATCCGTACTCGCGCCAATGCCCCCGAATCAACGGATATGCTCTACGGACAAAACGAAAACGACGTCAGCGCCCGGACACTCGAAGAATTTATCTTGAACGAAAGGGGTAGGGAACTGCTCTTTGAAGGTAAACGATGGTTTGACGTCCTGCGGTATGTGAAACGCGACGATTTCCGAAACCGTGATTACCTGCAACGCTTCGCCGTATTAAGCACTTCGCCCGAAAAAATCAGTATCCTCCAGGAAAAATGGATAAATCACGAGGGAAGTCTTTATATGCCCATCTATTACTCGGAAATAGAAATGAATGAAAATTTGAATCAAAATGAATTTTATAAATAAATACAAATACATTATGAAAACATCTTACTTTCATAAAGCAATGAAATCGCTTTGTACCGGCACATTGGCAGGAATATTGTGTATATTCCTCATGCTATCCTGCGAAAGGGATTTAGACGAAAATTTCCGTATTTCCGAAGAAAAAATGATTGATGAAATCATGGAGGAAAACAATCTCTCATCTTTCCTGTCAATAGTAGAAAAAGCCGGTTTTTCCGGAACAATTCACGCCTACGGCTTCTACACACTGTTTGCTCCCACCGACGCAGCCGTAAGCGAATACCTGCAAACCGCCGGTAAAAGCAGTGTAAACGATATATCGGAGGAAGAAGCCGCCGATATGGTAAGGTATCATTTGATACGCGATACGCTTTCTACCTCCGGTTTTGTCGATGGACGGCTTGCTTCGCCCAATTTCCTGAAAAAATACCTGACAACCAAAACTGCTTCGGAAGGCAACCGGATTCTCCGGATTATCAACCGGCAGGCAAGGATAATCGAAAACGGCGAAGATTTGAGGGGCGCAAACGGCTACCTGCATATTATCGACCAGGTACTTACGCCGCCCGACAAAAGCATTACCGGCATCGTGCGCAGCCTGGACAACGATTATTCGCTGTTCAAGGAATTTTTTGAAGATTCAGGACTGGCGGAAACGCTGGATACCGACAATCCGCAAATCTGGTACTCTTGCTTTATCGAAGACAATGAAGCCCTGAACGATGCAGGCGTCACATCGAAAGAATCGCTTCTGGCAATAATCCATGAAAATCAGAAAAGTTCCGCCAAAAGCGACGAAGAACACCTGCGCGACTACATCGGCTACCATGTAGTTGTGGATTCCATCATGCCGAAATTCGGCGTGGATTTGCTGAAAGCCTCCAGCCTTTTCACGCTTACTTCCGAAAGGAAACCCATTCTTTTCGAACGGATTGACGGTCAGGTTTATCTAAACCGCCTGGTTCAGGGACAACTCAACGAGCCGGGCGTTCTGTTTGACAGCAAAAGTGAACTCTCCGACCTGAGTTGCTCCAATGGCGTTGTCCACCGCATACTCGGCGACATTCAAATTAAGGAGCGTACCGCCTACCGCATTTATTGGGACATTGCCGAGCAACCTGAACTGATGGCGCTGAAAAATTTCCGTCAACAGGGTTGTAATGTATCTTTCAAAGCCGGAGAACTCTCGGAACTTACCTGGGGCGGGAGAAATCCGACGGAAATCAATTACCAATGCGGCACTATACCCGCCACCGAAAGCGCTTTCAACGCTAATTCCCAATATATTTATGCAGACTTCCTGCGTTTCAACCTGCACCCCGAAGAAACCTCATGGATGGAATTTAAAACACCGGTTTTGATGCCGGGCGAATACAAGGTGTGGCTCGCTTGGCGGCGAGAAGGCAACCGGCAATTGAAAACTATCTTCAAACAGGAAGGAAAAGACGATCAGGTAATGCCCTACATTTTCAATCAGGGCGAATATATGCCCAATCCCGCCAATTCGTCGCATGAACAGTTGGCGCTGAACGGATGGAAACAGTACAACGCAAAAAAATACTCGTCGGTGGTTTGCTGCCACATACTGGGAACAATTAAAGTGGAATTTGAAGGACGGCATACCCTGCGCCTGGAACCTGTATATTCCAACTCGAAGAGTCAGAGGACAAATTTTGATATGATTCAATTTATTCCCAAAGACGAAGACCAGCTTTATCCGCGTGTGGATATGCGGGGAACTTGGGTGCCTGCCGGAACGCCCGATTGGGAAATATGGCCCTACGGCGCTCCGCCTGCCGACCCCGACCCTGCAACAGAATAATAAAATCATCAATCGAATAATTGACAAACAAAAATAAAAACACATAATAATGAAACAGTATAAATTGTTGAAAATTGTATTTTTATGGGCAGTGATAGCCGGCTTTCCCGCCTGCGACCCCTGGCATGACGACACGCGCCCGGACTATCAGGACAGGGATAAAAATCTCTATGAATTGATAGGAAACAATCCCGATATTTCCATTTTTGCCCAAGCGCTGCAAGCGACCGGTTACGACCGGATACTTCAGGAAGAACAGGCGCTTACCGTTTTCGCGCCGCAAAACGCCGTTCTGCAATCGCTCGATTTGCAGGATACGGTCGCCTTGAAGCAATGGATACAAAATCACATCGCCTGGTCGTTGTACTTTACCGGTAAAGATGGCAATTTTCTTTCGGGCAGCCAAGCGGTTAATCATATCCAAATGCTTAACAACAAATCGGTTAATGTTGGAGCAAATACCGTTTCAGGCTCACGCCTTACGGAAACCAACCTCGTTTGCGGAAATGGAGTGCTGCATATCATTGACAACATGATTACCTGCCGGAAAAATATCTGGGATTACCTCGTTTCCGAACAGGAAAACCACGAACAGGTAAAATTCATTCAATCATATACCGAAAACGTCATGGACAGGGATCGCAGCGTTCAAACAGGAGTGGACATAGACGGCAATTCGGTTTACGACACCGTTTGGGTCGAACGCAATACTTTCCTGGAACAATATCCGCTCGGCGACGAACAGAGTTTTTTTACGGTAGTATTGCTCGAAAATGATGCGCTTGAAGCCTTGAAAACAAAATATGCCAAATATTTTGTTCAAAAAGATGCAGAAGCGCAAAACCGGGAAGTATTCCGCCAGGTAACAGCCGATTTGATACTTCAACCGGTTGTCGTAGAGGCTGCCGGACGCTATCTTTCAAAATCGGATATTTTAGTGGATATCGATCCCGCCGAAATTCTCGAAACCTACCAAGCGTCCAACGGAATCGTGTATCGCCTGAGCAATGCAAGGATTAAGATTTATCAAAATAAAATAAAGGAACAAATCCTGGAAGCCGAAGACGGCGAACTTTTCGACGGGTCAAATGCATGGATAACCCGTTACCGCTCCTATGCAAGCGGAGGAAAAGACATTGTCTTGAAAGGAACTACCCGCCAAACATTCTATACGACCGAGTATTTTCCCGATAACGACTCGACGGCAACCTATTCTTCAACGCAGACTTTTACTTTTGGTGATACTTATCTTACAAGTACATCGCTCAACTCGTATGCGAAATTCACGCCCACACTTTATTCCACCGATTATGAAATTTACTGGGTAGCATACGACGATGACGAAAACGACTACAACGGTATGCTGTGGGATAGTGTGCCGCGTATAATGACGTTGGAACAAAAACTGCTCATCGGTTTCCCCGGCGAGCCGGAACCGGCAAGAGCGACCGACGGAAAAATCAGCAATAATTTTTCTCCCTATTTTGTACTGGCCGGCGTTTCTACTGCTGGTGTCCTCGAAGAAACGCAGTTGTCGCACTATCGCGTAAACAATGATGCGGAATCGAATGTGGGCTTTTTCCTGCTTGGTGAAAAATTTGAAGGAACCGGAGGTTTCGGAGGCGGAAATATCCTGAAATCGCCAGCTTACGGACAAGCAACTTTTATGGTGGCAAATACACCTCGCAGCACTGCAAGCAACAACAACGGTCTGCTCTTTTTGGATTATATCCGTATAGTGCCGAAAGTAGATGTGAATGATTGATTCAATTAAGAATTAAAATATAAGAATTAAGAATTGGAATTTTAAAATTCAAGATTACATGAATATGAAGAATAGATATAATTATGGCTTGGTTTTGCTGTTGATGGGAATAGTTTCTACGATTCCGACCTTTGCACAGCAGGACAACAGGCCCTATACGGTAACAGGGAGTGTTAACGACGCTTCCACAGGGAAAGCATTGGCAGGCGTAAATATCAACGTGCCGGATGTTGCCTCCACTATTACAGAAGACGATGGCTCCTACAGTATTAAATTGCCTGCCAATACACTGATTCTCGAAGTTTCGGCTTCCGGTTACGCCCGCCGCGATATTCCGGTGCAGGGACGAAGCAAAATCGACATCGTTTTATACGAAAGCAATTACAAAGGCGCCCGGAAAGAAGTTTACACGCCCACCGGCAACCAATCGTCGTCCCAACAGGTTTATGCCTGGGGCGTGGTGCAGGAAAACAACGATATTAGCGTGGCGGTATCACCCGACGTGCTGATGCAAGGTTATGCAAGCGGCGTGAACACCGTTTTCCGTTCGGGAATGCCGGGTTATGGAGCCAATATGTACCTGCGCGGCTTCAACACGATGAACGCCGGGAATATGCCGCTCTTTGTGGTCGATGGACTGCCTTATGAAAACACCGCTTACGCTTCGTCGCTTATCGGTAATTATCAGGCTAATCCGCTGGCTTCTATCGACATTAAAGACATTGAAAGTTTTACCATTCTGAAAGACGGCGCTTCGTTTTTCGGAGCGAAAGGCGGCAACGGCGTTGTGCTTATCAAAACACTGAAACCGAAAGCGCTGGAAACAAAAATCAATGCGCATATCCACACCGGAATCAAT
>JAITHZ010000323.1 GCA_031279795.1 Bacteroidales bacterium | reverse complement strand
ACTACGGCGTCTGGCAGCGCAAAGCAATTACCCAGAATACGGCATTTCTGGCCGATTGAGCCTCATCACCGAACGCAACAAGCAATATGTCGGCGTAGGTGGCAACAAGGCTCACCATGCCGATTTGACTGTAGAACTCGGCTTTTCGTCTGATCTCGGCGTGACTAACGACCGTTACCCGCTGGAAGTCTGCGAAGGGCAGACTCAGAATACCGGTTACAGTCATTACGGCATTCAGATTACTACCCGCGATATGGAAGATGTTGATTTGTATCTGAGTTCACTGGGTGTCCCTGCCCGCCGAAATGTCAATAATCCGACAGTAAAAAAAGGTGAAGAGAATTTCTACAATGCCAAATGCCATTTGTGTCATATCCCAACGCTGCACACGCGACAAGATGCTCCGGTACTGCTCAATGGTACACGGTTACCATGGCTTTGCAACCAGACAATTCACCCATACAGCGATTTTCTCCTGCACGACATGGGCACTGATTTGGACAACCGTGTCCGTGTAGGCTCGGCCTACAGTTACGAATGGCGCACCACGCCGCTCTGGGGGATCGGACTGCAAGAAACTGTGAACGGCCATACGCTTTTTCTTCACGATGGGCGCGCCCGCAACTTTATTGAGGCTATCATGTGGCATGGCGGAGAAGGCGCTGTCTCGCGTGATTTGTTTAAGAGAATGCCTAAAGACGACCGAGATGCGTTGATTGCCTTTCTATACAGCCTGTAGTTTGAAAAAACAGAATTTAGTATTATCAAATTTATTAGAAAATGGAAGTATCCGAAAAAAATACGAAGGCAATAATTCGCTGGACGAAATCCTTCAAAATCTGACAGCTGAATTTAAAACACGATTAATATTATGCGATTTAAACTCACACTGCAACCGGATGCAAAAGTATTCGGCAACCGGATGCCACTGAACTATCAGTATGAGCTGAGCGCTTTCATTTATCGCGCTATTGCACATGCAGACGGGGAGTACGCGGAGTGGTTGCATGAAAACGGGTTCCGCCTCAACAACCGACCGTTCAAACTGTTTACCTTTTCACATTTTTTTATACCGAAATACCTGATTGACAGGGAACACGGCTGTATCCGCATCAACAGCGAGCGGGTCGAATGGTTCGTCTCGTTTTTGCCGGAAACATCAACTGAAACATTTATCTCCGGACTGTTTGCCGAACAGGTGTTTCAGATTGGCAACCGACAATCGGTCGTTCAGTTTCGGGTAGAGCGAATCGAAGCCCTGCAACCGCCGGTATTTGAGCGGCAAATGTCGTTTCGCACGCTTTCGCCCGTCTGCATCCCGTTTCTTCGTGAGGAACAGCGCTATGCAACCTATCTTTCGCCCGACACTCCGGAAGCGTCCACCATTGTGCTGAACAATCTGCTGAACAAATATCATACGTTCTACGGAAAACCATACGAAGAAGATACCCGCGATTTTGCATTTCGGATTACAAATCAGCCGAAAGCCAAACTTATTGTCATCAAACAGGGAACGCCCGAAGCCTCCAATATTCGCGGATATATGTTTGATTTCCAAATGACCGCGCCGACAGAACTGCTCAAAGTCATGTACGAATGTGGATTGGGCTATAAAAACAGTGCAGGATTCGGAATGGTGGAGGTGAATGCAAAGCGAAAATCGACGGTTGATACAAAAAAATCTCCGGAAAACGGCGGATGACGACGAGGTTCCGGAGGGTTCCCTTATATTTTGTCCGATAATTTTATGCGATGTGTGAAATGTACGGATTTCATATTACCTTTACAGCCGAAATAATAACAGGTATTTATATTTGATAAAAATTTGCAAATCATGACAAAATCGGTGGTGGAAACGCCTTTAATGAAGCAGTATTACGAAATTAAGGGCAAACACCCTGACGCTATATTGCTGTTTCGTGTAGGTGATTTTTACGAAACGTTTTCGGAAGACGCTATCATGGCATCCGAAATCTTGGGAATAACGTTAACTCGCAGGGCAAACGGAACAGCGCAATTTGTGGAATTGGCTGGATTTCCGCATCATGCACTGGATACTTATCTACCGAAATTGGTACGCGCAGGAAAACGTGTAGCGGTTTGTGATCAGCTGGAAGATCCGAAACTTACAAAGAAAATTGTCAAGCGAGGCATTACTGAACTGGTGACGCCCGGCTTGTCTCTTAATGATACGATCTTGACGCACAGTGAGAATAATTTTCTGGCAAGTGTGCATTTCAACAAAAACATGTGTGGGATTGCTTTTCTCGACGTTTCTACCGGTGAATTTCTTACTGCGGAAAACACGGTCGACGCCATTGATAAACTGCTGAACAGCCTTGCTCCGAAAGAAGTGCTTATAGAACGCCGCAACCGGCAACTGTTTGAGGAAACATTTGGAAATAAATTCTTTACATTCGAAATGGAAGACTGGACTTTCCAGCCCGATACAGCTAAAGAACGATTACTGAAACATTTCGAGACAAAAAATCTTAAAGGTTTTGGCGTTGACGATTTGCCGAACGGTGTGGTGGCTGCCGGCGCTATTCTTCATTATCTGGATATTACTCAGCATACACAAATCAGCCACATCACCGGACTTTCGCGCATTGAATCTGAACGGTTTGTGCGGCTCGACAAGTTCACCGTACGCAGCCTCGAACTGCTCTCGACGATGAACGAAGGCGGAAAAAGCCTTGCCAGCGTTATTGACCGAACTGTCAGCCCGATGGGATCACGACTGCTGAAACGCTGGCTGATTTTTCCCCTGAAAGACATCACTCCAATAAATGAACGTTTGAATGTTGTCGAATATTTTTTTCGGCAATCCAACATGCAGGAAACAATCAACCAGCAATTGAATCTAATCGGCGACCTGGAACGGATTATCTCCAAAGCGGCAGTCGGACGGATAAGCCCACGCGAATTTATCCAGCTGAAAACGGCATTGTCGTCCATCGAACCGATTAAGGAGCTGTGCATGAAAGTTGGCCAGGAGAGTCTGATGCGAATTGGCGAACAACTGAAT
>JAITHZ010000280.1 GCA_031279795.1 Bacteroidales bacterium | reverse complement strand
GCTGGATTTGTTCCTGTCGTCTGGCTTTATGTTCAGCTGGTACGAAAAAAGTTGACATATTACGGCAGATCCGAAAATGAAATTCGACGCAAGCAAATGCGCATTATCTCGGAAACCTTCAAGGGATATACCGAGATACAGTTAAATCATGCTTTTCCGCTGTTTCACAAACGGTTTGAAGAAGGTCTTCAAAAAATATCCCTGTACAGAGAAGAAACCGATCGCGTTATGCGTATTCCCAGCGGAATGATTGAATGTTATGTAGCGGCCGGATTGTTTCTGGCAGTTTTACTCGGACGCGGAAGCGCGGTAACGCAATTGACCTTCGGCATAATTGCAATTGCTGTTCTGCGCATGCTTCCGGCTGTCAGAACGCTGGTTACAGGCTGGGCTCAACTGCGGAATGCTTCGTATGCTGTCGAAACGATTCAGGAAGCGCTCAATCTTGCTCAAACGACTGATTGTCCAGATAATGTACCTGAAGACAGCGATTTACCGCTACAGTTTCATAAACAGATTGACATACAAAACCTTACATTCTCCTTTCCTGACCAGGCTGAAGATGAAAAACCGGTTATCGAAAATTTTTCTTTGACAATAAAAAAAGGTGAATGTATTGGCATACAAGGTGTTTCGGGCGCAGGAAAAAGTACGCTTTTCAATTTGTTACTGGGATTTTATTCACCTTTGCGGGGAGAAATCCGCATCGACGGAACCTTGCTTGATGCATCAACTCGTGCAGGATGGCATGCGATAGTTGGCTATGTGCCGCAGGATGTATTTATCATGGACGGTTCGCTGGCGGAAAACATCGCACTTGGACAGGAAACCATTGATTATGAACGGTTGGAGAATGTGCTGGAAAACGTCAAGCTGAAAGAATTTGCAACTGCCTTGCCAGAAAACGTCCACACACGCATCGGTGAAAACGGCTGCCGACTGTCGGGCGGGCAGCGACAGCGGGTTGGCATTGCCAGAGCGCTCTACAAACAGGCAGAAATACTTTTTTTCGATGAAGCCACCTCGTCGCTTGATTCACAAACAGAAAAAGAAGTAACAGCGGCTATCAACGATCTGTCGACTGTCTGCCGCGAACTGACTATCGTTATTATTGCTCACAGAGATTCTTCTCTTGCTTTTTGCGACCGGATAATCCCATTGTAAATCCTTTAAAAAATAAAAATAAAAATAAATATATGAATATACAACAACTGGAATATGTAATTGCTGTCGATAACTTTCGGCACTTTGCAAAAGCAGCCGAAATGTGCTTTGTTACGCAACCTACGCTAAGTATGATGATACAAAAACTGGAAGAAGAACTGGATGTGAAAATTTTTGACCGGACAAAACATCCAGTTGAACCAACTTCCGTTGGCAAACAGATTATTGCTCAGGCACGTATTTCGCTGCGTTATTTTAAACAGATAAAAGAAGTGGTTGAAAATGAACAAAATATGGCAAAGGGGACTTTCAAGCTTGGGATTATTCCAACCATTGCGCCCTATCTTGTGCCCGCACTACTAAACAAACAGCATGCGACTGGTTCCGACATTGAACTGATTCTGAAAGAATGTACAACTGGCAAACTGATTGAAGATATTCAGCGCGGTGTGCTTGATGGCGGCGTGCTTGCCGGTCCGCTTAATCACCCGCATCTGGTGGAAATGCCACTGTATTACGAAAAATTTTATGCATACGTGTCGCCGTGTGACGCAGTTTTTAACGAAAAAGAAATTGATTTGGATAGAGTTGATATCCAGAATGTTTGGCTGCTTGAAAATGAGCATTGCCTGCGTGGACAAATCGAACGGCTTTGCCAGCTGAAGAAAAAATCGCTTTCCGGTACATCGCCCATGATTAAATACGAGTCGGGCAGTATCGAAACACTTATCAATGTGGTTGATTACAACGATGGAATTACGATTATTCCCGAAATGCACGCCATGGGATTATGCGAAGAAAAGCAGGAGAATCTCCGAACATTTAAAAACATCACCGCCGTGCGGGAGGTTTCGCTGGTTGTAAGCACTGACTATGTACGTAAAACAATGATAAACGCCATAAGTGGCATGATTCGCAATTCTGTTCCAAAATCAATGCAAAATCCTGAATTGAAAAAATTTGTAGTCGATTTATGAAAAATTATACAAAGACGATCTCATGAACCTTTTCAATTTAAATAAGGTTCTTTCGGATAGTTTCGCCAGCTACGGTAAGGTTCTGCGAGCGATGACAGGGACTCTTTCCAAAGTTCTTCCTCGCAGTTCCGTAACATATCATCTGTGGTTAATTTGTTGACTGCCCACGTATTTTCTTCGATTTCTGCTTCCAGCTGTCCTCCACTCCAACCCGAATAGCCGATTAGAAATTTGATGACGCCTTCTACAGGTTGTTTGCTGTTCAAATAATTGCACAATGCCGAAAAATCTCCATTCAGATAAATATCATCCTGAACATGAAGCGCATCGGGCAACATATCGCCCAAGGTATGAAGAAAAAACAACTTATCTCTCCCAACCGGACCGCCTAAAAAAATGGAAACATCTCGTTCGACTTCAGGAAATATTTTCTGCAGAAAAATATCGGCTCGTTTGTTCAAAACAAAACCCATCGAACCTCTTTTGTCGTGATTTGTCAGAAAAATTACCGAACGCTGAAAATATATTTCATCTAAAAATGGTTCAGCAATCAAGACGTACCCTTTTTGTGGCACAACATCGTTATGCTGGATACGGAAATGGTCATTATTGGCTGTTGGCATCTTTTTTTATTTAATGTTTTTGCATTTTCTTACCGCTTCATCAGCAATGTTTTCAATTCTGCAACACCTTCCGATGCGCCTTTTGCAATCAGCCGCACTCCCGCAGGAAGGTTGGAAACAACGTTCGGGTCTATCAGCCAGACCGGTGTGCCGTGTTTGACATAATTTACAAGCCCTGCTGCCGGATACACTTGCATGGATGTTCCGATGATTACCAGCATGTCGGCGTTGGAAACAAGATTCGCCGCATGTTCAAATTCAGGAACAGCTTCGCCAAACCATACTATGTGTGGCCGGAGCTGATACCCTTTCGGACATTTATCGCCCAGCTTGACGTCGGGATGCGACGATTCCACGTCGAAAACCTCCGCGCCTGAACCGGTCGAACGCACCTTCATCAGCTCGCCATGCAAATGCAGAACATGACTGCTTCCTGCCCGCTCGTGCAGATTATCAACATTCTGTGTAACGATTTCAACGTCAAAATTCGCTTCCAGTTCCGCCAAACCTGCATGCCCTTCATTCGGCGTAACTTCCAGTAACTGTCTGCGTCGCTGATTATAAAACTCAAGCACCAATTCAGGATTTTTTCGCCAGCCTTCGGGTGTAGCCACATCTTCTATGCGGTACTGATCCCACAATCCTCCCGAATCGCGAAAAGTGGAAATACCGCTTTCTGCACTCATTCCCGCACCAGTAAATACAACTATTTTTTTCATAATGTTTCTTCTGTAAAATTCGTACGACAAATGTACTGGAAATATCATTCGAGCATTCTTAATTAATGTTAAATTATGCCAATTTTGCAAATCATTTTTTTAAACAAATGCTATTTTTATTGTTTTTTACACTTATGAATGTATTTTGTAATGTAAATTTTTTACTAATACATGTAATAAAAATATAATTTTTGAGATTCAATTGAAAGCTGTATCTTTGCATTGTAAAACGAATTTATATGAATTATACCGAAACCGTTGATTTTCTGTATTCTCAACTTCCTGTTTATCAACGCACAGGAAGTAGCGCCTACAAAGAAGGGTTAGACAACAGTCTGTTGCTGGATAAACAGTTGAATTACCCGCACAAAAAATACAAAACGCTTCACATTGCCGGAACGAACGGCAAAGGTTCAACGTCGCATTTGCTGGCAGCTGTTTTACAGCAAAGCGGCTACCGTACAGGGCTTTACACCTCGCCGCATTTACTTGATTTCAGGGAACGAATTCGAATAAATGGCGAAATGATTAAACCAGATTTTGTTGTTGACTTTGTT
>JAITHZ010000159.1 GCA_031279795.1 Bacteroidales bacterium | reverse complement strand
TTACCTTATCAGTCAATGGAAAGAAAAAGGAAAAATTAAAGGTGACGAGTATATCGTAAAAACAATTGTAACGACAGAACTCATCGCCAAAATTGCCAAAAAGAACTGCATCGAATATTTCGACTGTTATACGGGCTTTAAATGGATTGCCGCTGTCATGCGCGAAAACGAAGGAAAGAAAACATATATCGGAGGCGGAGAGGAAAGTTATGGTTTTCTGCCCGAAGATTTTGTGCGCGACAAAGACGCTGTTTCTTCCTGCGCTTTAATGGCCGAAATTGCCGCATGGCTAAAAGACCGGAACAAAACTCTCTATGATTTCTTGCTGGATATTTACGTCGAATACGGATTTTCGAAAGAAAAAGGCATTTCTGTTGTAAAAAAAGGAAAATCAGGCGCCGAAGAAATTGATGCGATGATGACAAATTTCCGAAACAACCCAATTAAGGAAATCGCCGGTTCGAAAGTAATATTAATCAAGGACTTCTCTACATTGACCGGAACAGATTTCCTCGAAAACGAAAGGATAATCTTGGATATGCCCACCACTTCCAATGTATTGCAATATTTTACGGAAGATGGAACAAAAGTTTCTATTCGTCCTTCGGGAACCGAACCCAAAATTAAATTTTATGTAGAAGTTTCCGGTGAACTGAAAGATAAAAATAGCTTGCAGGAGGCTGAAAACAAAGCCAATGCAAAGATAGAAGCCCTGAAAGCATCGTTGGGAATCTGATGAAAATAGAAATCCGCATTCTTCTATCGTAAATTTGCATACGAAATTATGCATACGACAGGAATAAAATTTTTATTGATACTTGCGGCAATCATCGTCACAGGTTTATGTGTAAATAGCGTTTACCAGTCATTGCATTTTTCAACTGAACGAAAAATGCGTGAACGTGTTGTCAATCAACGCATGGAGTGCATCAAAAATGCGCAATCCTTTTTTTATGAAAAAAAAGGTGTCTATGCAGCCAATTTTGATGAACTTGTTTCATTTATTAATGATAATCAGGTTAATATCCATTGTGCGTCGGATTCTCTGACTTTTATTCCGTTTTCGCCAATGACAAAATTTGTTATGCAAACAGGTGAAAGTACTTCTGCTTCTAATGAAACAGAAATTTCATTAGAAATAAAAGCCCCTTTTTCAGCTTATTTGTCTGGATTAAATGCCAACGAAATTTCTCGCATCGAAAAGGAGGCTTTGCAGACAGGAAAATACCCTGGCTTAAGAATTAGGAATTAAGAATTAGGAATTAAGAATTAGGAATTAAGAATTAGGAATTAGGAATTAAGAATTAAGAATTAAAATATGGATAAAATAGATTTCAATCAATCAAAACAGTATCATTTGCTACTCAGGCTGCAACGCCAGAGCGAGGCTTCTTTTTATGTGTATTCACAAGAATCGCCGACTGACGGCCATTACGAGGAAATAGGAATTGCCAAAACTTCGCCATACGTCGAAAGCCTGAAAGAAGCTGTTTTTTCTAACAACCTGCTGTCTTTCAATTATAAAAATATCAAAATTATGATTGTAAACGGCTTGTTTACATTACTCCCAGCGCCATTTGCTACCGGAAATACAGAGGATAAAAAATCGTTCCTTCAGTTTAACTTTGAAGATACTCAGAACAAAAAGACGCTGGTTGATTCTGTTGCGGCTTGCGGCCTGGAAAACATTTTTGGCTTGCCTCTTGATACATATAATTTCCTTCAACGAACGTTTCCTTTTGCCGAATATGTACATTATATTTCACCCATGTTGCAGTATTTTGCAAACCAGAAAGTTCTGGGCGAAAAAGGACGGGTATATTTACATGTCAACAATACGGAAATCAGCGTGTTTTGCTTCAACGAAAACCGAATTGAGGTTGTAAATACATTCCCTTGCACTGACACAAATGACGCGGCTTATTTTATTCTGAATCTGTGGGAAAGAATGAAATTCGATCCCCTGAAAGACGGACTGCACATCGCTGGACTGCCGGACAGAAAAGCGGAATTAATCACTGTCCTTTCCCGATTTATCGCGAATGTGGTCCCGGAAAATGACCTCTATTACAGCAAAGATTCTATCTTGCTTCCATTTGATATACAGTCTTACCTTGCGGTTAACGCACAATAAATTGACATAAGGTGCGTATAATAAGCGGTATATACGGAAGAAGACGATTTCATATTCCCAAAAATTTCAATGCACGACCAACAACGGATTTTGCCAAAGAAAATCTCTTTAACGTGCTTCAAAATTACTTGAACTGGGAAACGACGGAAGCGCTTGACTTGTTTTCCGGTACAGGCAGTATCGCTTTTGAATTTCTATCGCGTGGCTGTCCGAAGGTTGTTTGTATCGAAAAAGACAGCGTTCATTTCGCTTTTATTCGAAAAGTTGCCGCTATGTTGAATGCCCAAAACCTGACGCCTGTCAAAGGGGACGTACTGACCTGGCTAATTGCTGCAAACCTCCAGTTCGATTTGATATTTGCCGACCCGCCATACAACTTGCCCGATTTGCCCGATTTGCCAAACCTCATTTTCGACAGAAAATTAGTGAAAGAAAATGGAATGTTCATCCTCGAACATCCTGATAGTTATTCATTTAAAACTCATCCGCACTTCTTTCATCAACGAATTTACGGCAGCGTGAACTTTTCATTTTTCAAGTAACTACCTCGTATTTTGTATTTTATTAGCGGAAATTCATAATTTCAACAGGTATAATCATGTTTCATTTTATACTGTGAATATTGATTATCCCATACTGAACCATAATTCGCCCTCCTGAAAAACGAAAACCTCTACTTTTGCTCCCGCAATTTATTTATTTATTAAAATTTTGAGTTATGAAAAATGCAAAAACAAATTTCTTTCTGTTCCTTCTTTTTTGTAAAGGAATTTCACTGCAAGCGCAGGCTACGGAAACAAATATGGTGCAAAATCCGGGGTTTGAAAATACGGACTACACCTTATTTAAATACGAAAGTTATGACAACTGTCCCACGCTGGTGAGCGGCTGGGATTTGATTGCCAACCCTACCTTCACCGACGATTACAACAATGTTGGGCTGAACAAATACATCGTGCGCGGTACAATGGGATTCTTCGGCGCAGCTGATCCGGCTTCGGATGGGGACGCCAACAACAGGCAATACTTGCGTATCCAGCAGTACGAATGGTACGGCAGTTCGGACGGCAAGCCGGGTACAACCGAGCCAGGAACAGGCGGAATACAGCAAACCGTAGATGTTGTTCCCAATGCTACTTATTCTTTTTCATTTCTTTACCGTTTATCAAGTCATGCCGAAAGCGGTAAAATAGTTCAAGCATACTATTCCATTACGTCCGGCGGAACGGATATAGTGAGCGGAACAAAGCTTTACAACGAGTTGGATGAAAAATGGTATGAGCGAGAGAAAAAATTTACCGTTCCCGAAACAGCTTCAACAGCAACTCTCCATCTGTACATTTCCGCTCCCCGCATCTACACATGGGGAGGAAATATCAGCCAGTGGATAGATGTGGACAATGTGAAGCTGGTGCGTGAGGAAACTTCGGCGATAACCATAACCGACGGATCGCAGCCGTTCAAGGCATTGAGCAGGGGACACGCGGTAAGCTTTTCAGGGTTGAACGACGGAGATATTGTTGATATTTGGCATGTTAGCGGGCAAAAAGTCAAACAGTTTACTGCAGACCGGAAAAGCGAGGATATTTCACTTCCGCCCGGAATATACATTGCCCAAGAAAAAGGAAAAGGCCAAGCAGCAAAATTTGTGATCTATTAAAAATCAAAAATCAAAAACTCGTTTCGATGAAAATCATGAAATGGATTGTTTTTATATGTTTGGTAATGTTTGCCGAACATTCGGCAATGTTTGCCGAAGCAGAGCTGACCCCTGCGCCGAACGCTGCAGGAGGACGCGCCATTGAAACGCTGACTTCGCTTTCTGGCGTAAACCGGACGCTTGACACGGCAATTGACCTGCATCTGACAAATGCCAACAATACGTTAATGAACAGCACAATAAATATTGTTTCGGAAGACGCTTTTCTGTTTTTCGACAATGTAAAACCATCCAGGGTAATGGATTTGTACGCTTCCTTCATCACCATCCACGGTGTTGCCATGAATCCTTACACTGACGCCAACTGCCGGATAGCTGTTTATAAACAGGGTACGGCAGTTTTTGCACATCCTGCAGGTTTCCAGCCGCTGGAAACGTTCGGTGGAACGAACTATACCGGCATGTCGCAAAAACATTTGGCAGATTTGTATTATTCCAATCAGCCGGATCCGTTGGTTCCGCAAGCCAACCGAGCAACGCTGGAGCTGGACAATACCATTCGTTCCCTGAAACTTAAAAAAGGCTATATGCTTACGCTGGCTACCGAACCGGACGGAATGGGTTACAGCCGCGTGTTTATTGCCGACGACGATGATTTACTTCTTCCAGAATTACCGCCGGAACTCGGTGGAAAAGTTTCTTTCCTTCGGGTGTTTGGCTGGGAATGGGTTTCCAAAAAAGGCTGGTCGAATCAGTACGACAGGAATCAGCCGGAAGGGTTCCGCTATGCCGACGAGCAAAACGATGTGCTGAACTGTACGTGGTTTTACAACTGGTCGTGGACAACCGATGTGCAGGGTTGGATCAATCCGAACAAGACTACGCCTTTTATCAATCAGGAGTTTGTGCCCGAAAAATGGGGCAAGGGCGGGAATTTCGGCAATTTTTACACAATTAAACGCTGGTCGCATCTGATAGGATTTAATGAACCCGACCATACCGAACAGTCCAATGTTACGGTTGCCCAGGCAATAGCCGAATGGCCTGTCCTGATGAAAACCGGCGCCAGATTAGGTTCGCCTGCTACCACCGATTTCAACTGGCTGTATAATTTTATGAGCGAATGTGACAAACGCAACTACCGTGTCGATTTTGTTGTTGTCCATGCGTACTGGGGCGCTAAATCGCCACAGAACTGGTATAAAGACCTGAAAGCCGTTGCCGACAGAACCGGACGCCCTGTCTGGATTAAAGAATGGAACAACGGCGCAAACTGGACGAACGAAAGTTGGCCGTCCGGCATCGATGCACAGTATCAGAAGCAACTGAACGATTTGAAAGGAATCCTGACGGTGATGGACACTGCTTCTTTTATCGAAAGATATTGCCTTTATAATTGGGTCGAACAGAAACGCGCCGCCTTGTACAACGGGCAACTGACGCCGGCGGGCGCCTTCTACGCCGCCAATAATTCGGCAATGGCATTCAATCATGCCAACGAGGTGATTCCGGTGTGGAAATTCCGCAATCCGCCAGCGCTTTCGTATACGTATGACGACGCAGGAAAGCTCAATCTTTCGTGGACAAATTACGACGGAGAAATGGTTACAGGCTTTCGGCTCGAACGTTCTACCGATGGCGCGAATTACGAAACGGTTGCAATAATTGATAATCCCCACAAGAGACAATACACAGATAATATTCTGCCTTACGACCCAGCAATCCGGTCGGTCTGGTACCGTGTGAAATCCTCGCCCTTGAATAATAAACCCGAACAAACGAGCAATGCCGTTCGCTACGATTTTATCAACAACACGGCCAGCGACAACCCGACCGGCAACATTCACTTCGACAATCTGCTTGTGAAAGAAAACTACAGCGTGTATGTTTTCGGGCAGCAGTATTCCAAGCCGCCTGTCGTTGTTTTCGGTACGCCGACTTACCGGAACAAGATGCCGCTCTCCTGGCGAGCCGACCGTTTATCCAACGCCGCTTTTATGTTTAAATTACATCCATGGGAATACCTGCAAAAGCCGGAATTTGTCAATCCCGATACAATTGCCTGCCTCTCGTTGCCCGAAGGGAGTTACAATCTGGGAGGCATCACCCTTCGTGCCGGAAAAGTCGCCGACGTAACCAAATCGTGGAAGCAAGTGCTTTTCGATGCGCCTTTCGACGAAACGCCTTTCGTAATCGCTTCGCAGCTGACTGCCTGCGGCGATAGCGCCGCCTCCGTCAGGGTAAAGGACGTAACGAAAGAAGGTTTTTATCTCAAACTGCAATACGAAGAAAACATGTCTCCGCGAAACGTGCCGGAAGTAGCAGGCTACATTGCCCTTACGCCCGGAAGCGGCGAATACAGAGGACGGAAAATTGAAGCCGGACTGACGGCAGAGAAAGTCGCAGGCAGTTACAACTCGCCCTGTAAAATAACCTTTGCCAGCGCTTTTGTTAAACCGGCCTTTTTCGGGTTCATGCAGACAGAAAGCGACGATATAACCGCCACGCTGCGAATCAAATCACGCGGAGCGAATTACGCCGAAGTATTCAAGGACAGAGAAAAATCGCTCAACACCAACGATGTAGATAAAGAAACGGTAGGCTGGTTATGCGTTGAAACTGCGGACGCCGCTGGAAGCGACATTTCGTCGATGCAGGGAAACACGTTTTCCATGCGTTATGACCGGCGCTCCGGCGAGATTTACCCGACAACCAATGAAGAGATGCAGCTCGCAGAAATATATTCCGTCGCAGGCAGCAAGCTCATGGAGCGGAAGCACGTCAGCCGTGTCAATACGTCCGGTTTACTTTCTGGCGTCTATCTGTTAGTTGTCAATCGCCGGTTTTATTTCCGGTTTATAAAATAATAAATGAGGATTTAGTTAGTATCAATTGTTTAATAATTTTATTTTTTTTAGTAAGATGAAAAAGAGTAATTCTAATTCTGTTTTTCTTGCACTGTTTTTTGTGCAAGCTGTGGTAACGCCGTTTGCGGCTATGTCGCAACACATCGGCAACGATTCTCCGCAGGGTGCGATTCTTGTTTCGCTCCCGGCTGGTCTCAGGAGCGCCAGCGAAGACGCTTCGCTCGTTATAAACGGCACAAACGCAACGGCAACATTCAAGGTCAGCACGCCGGGCTTAACTTATCCTGTATCCTTAACAACTCCTCCGGGTTTTACGGTAACTCCCAAAAGTGTGAATCCAAATGTGACGGACGCCGAAATTACGGTAACATACAACAAGTACAACAACTTTTCGGGCTTGTTGAAATTGAGCAGTGGCGAACATATCTCCTTTATCAGCCTGACAGGTAAGGGATCCAAACTTCCAGGAAAGGACATTTCGGCAAATCCCGCCTTCGACGGCGGAGGAAGCCAGGACGCAGACGAGTTTGTTGCTTCCGACTTTAATCCCGGACCGAACGGTTACACCATTGAATTCAAAGTGAAAACCAATACTGCCTCGAAGAGCTTCTACCCGCTGTTCAACGACGCCAGCGGAAAGGGATTTAAGGGATACGTCACAGAAAGTGGCGTGGGAATTTACGCAAATGCCACACTGACACGCGCGCTGGAGCATCCAACACAGCAAAGTTTCTATAACGACGCCGACCTGTACCATGTCTATCGCTACGCTGTGGCGCCCGATGGCCATGTGTTCTTCTATCGCGACGGAATACCCATCGACACTTTGAGGCTGGGCGACTACTCGCTACCCGATTTGTTGTCCGAAGCCGGCGAACCGACGGAAAACATGATCATGAACGGAAACTTTGAAGGTGAATACAACTTTCGCAAGGATGGTTACCTCAACCGCATCGAAAATTGGACAGTAGTGAACTGGGATACCTGGAATAACAATCAGGCGATAGAATTGTCGGGGATCGGAGCCGAATACGACGCCAAAAGCAACCACGTCCTTGAGATGAGCAACTACCAGTGGAGCACCGGTTGGGGAGCTGGAGAGATTGATCAGGTGGTAGACATTGTATCCGGCACAACATACAGTTTCTCGGCAATGGCAAAAGGCGGACAGCGAGCTGGAAATGCAGGAACGGAGTATCCTGAATGGAATGGAAAGTTCAAAATTCGCGAAGTACAGGACGAAACACTTGGCGCGTCTGTAAACGTTACATCAAACAACTGGCAAATATACACGATGGACTACACGCCAACTGCAAGCTGCCGACAACTGAAGATAACACTCTACATGGAACGCAATCAGGTAGGATGGACGACTTCGGGATACGGACATTTCTTTGTAGACAATGTTGCTCTGACCGGACAGAACCGTATAAATTTCACTCCAATGCTTGGTTTTATCAACGATTTTGCCAACATACACTACTTCGCATACGATCTTACCGGAGCTTATGCACCGCCGGAAACAGGAATCAAGGTAGATACCCCAAGCGCTGTTGATATTGTAAACAGAAATGATGTTCCGTCTGTGCAAGTTGTCAACGGATTGCTGTATTTAAGCAACGTTCCCGAAGTGTCTAATGTTTCGGTTTACACTTCGGCTGGCATACTGGTTGAGGAGATCAGCCAGTACAGCGGCAGAGGCATTCCATTGAGAGGAAAAGGCGTATATATCGTGAAAGTCGGCAATCGACCGAAGGCAATAAAAGTGATTTACTAACAATTCCATCTCAATAATCTCAACAATGACTGTTATGATTCTGCGAACGATTTTCTCGTTCATTCTACTGATTCCTGTCTTGGCTTTTGGCGCAGACAGTTTCACGCCGGGCGCAGCATGGAAAGATACCGCCGGTGCGAACATCAACGCTCACGGATGCTGCGTCGTCTGGCACGACGGTGCATACTACTGGTTCGGAGAAACCCGAAGCGGTTCCAAGTGGGCAGGAATCCGCTGCTATAAATCGACCGATCTCTACAACTGGCAACCGCTCGGTTACGCACTGTCGCCTTCCGGTTCCAGGCGCGAAGACATGCAGGACATATCCGACGGACGCCTGCTCGAACGCCCGAAGATAGTTTACAATCCCAACACCGGCAAATGGATCCTCTATGCCCACTGGGAAAACGGCTCTGGATACGGAGAGGCGCGCGTATGCGTGGCAGTGGCCGATCAGGTGCAAGGCCCTTACTCTTTTGTCAAGACATTCCAGCCAAACGGCAAATCATCGCGCGACCAGACCCTTTTCGCTGACGGAGACGTGGCATATCATGTCTCCAATACCGCTTTTACCGACATGCACATCATCCGCCTGAAATCCGACTTTCTTTCGGAAGACTCCATCAACGGACAACCGACGGAAACGATCGTATTCAAAGGGAAAAAGTTTGAGGCTTTCGCAATTTTTCGCGCTGGCGATACCTATCACGGCCTGTTTTCGCTTTCCGACGGCTGGAATCCGACTCCCGGACAGACCGGATATGCCTTCGACATGCTGGGCGAATGGATGCAGGGCGGAAACTTTGCCATCGACAGCGGACAGAACCAGAGTTACCAGTCGCAAAGCGCTTATGTGTTGAAAGTACACGGGAAAGAAAACGCCTACATCTACATGGGCGACCGCTGGGCGCCGGGCAATGTCGAATCGTCGACCTACGTGTGGTTGCCGTTGAGCATGCGTTCCGGCTATCCGGCCGTCCGGTGGCGCGACACATGGAATTTGAGCGTGTTCGACGACGCAGACCGCTACAAACGTGCCGCAGAAATCGTTTCCGGAAATGTGTACAGTCTGCTGGAACGTGCGTCCGACCGTCTTGTTGCGGCCAAAGCGACCGGCGGATTTGCCATCAGCGACAGCCAGGCGAAACGATTCGTTATCGTTCAAACCGAAACCCCTTGGGTATATCGGCTGAAAGATCCCGATACCGGCAAATTCCTGCAAAACGTATTCGGATCCCTGCAATGGCGCGACGGAGACTACTCGTCTGACGACAGCCAGATGCAAGACTGGTATTTTGACCTCCAGGAAGACGGTTATTATAAAATAAAGAACATGGGAGACTACCGGCTTTCGTATTTGTCTGTTTCCGGTAATGCAACCCTTGAGATGTCGAATATTTATCTTTCAGAAAAAGAATCGGATGCCCGGTATTTCTCTGTTTATTTCGATTCCCAGTCGGAATATTACGAAGCAGCTGATATTTTTTCCAAAAGCTATCGCGATGAAAACAGACGGAAGATTGACGAACACAACCAGCTGTCGGAAATTATTCCCCTGAAGGGCAACGATCCTGTGGTCGATGTGCAGTATTACAACTTGCTTGGAATGCGCCTCTCTACCGTAGAATCCGGTCATGATGCGTCGCCTCATCCGGCTGTGCACATTATGAAACAGCTCCTCCGATCGGGTCAGGTAATCACAACAAAGCATTTATAAACCAATAAAGTTAGAAAAATTGAAAACAAGACGGTATATATTGATTTGCGGAATGATTACCGCTGCGTGCACGCTCTACTTTATGGCGCTTCGCAATGCCGGTTTCTTCCGAATGGCAAGCGAACTGTCGCTCTTTTTGCCAACCAAGATGTATTTCCGTGAATGCATGTCAGAAGCCGGAGGGCTGCTCGTTTATCTGGGAACGTTTTGTACGCAGTTTTTCTATTATCCATTGCTGGGCAGTCTCATATTCCTCATGCTGCAAGCGGCGGTTGTCTTCGGGTTCATCCGGGCTTTCCGCCTGCAGCATGCGTATTACCCGCTGGGGATGTCCGTTGGCCTAATGCTGCTGCTGTCGCTGACGCAGCTGGATTATATGCTGTTTATACTTAAATCGAACGGGTATTTTTTCTCCAACGGACTGGGAATTGCAGTTGCAATTGCAGTCGTTGGAGGATTCCGTCGGCTGAAGCCAGCCATGCAGACGGCAATGCTGGCCTTCATGCCATTTGGACTGTATCCGCTGCTTGGATTTTACGGCCTGTTTGCCTCCCTGATTTGTGTGCTGACCATACGGAAGCCTTGTTTTTTGAAACGGTCGAGTATTTTTCGAATACATCAAACCGCTGCTCTTGGCGCGATTGTCATTACTCCGTATCTGTATTTTAATTTTGTCTACACACACACAACGCTGTCATTATCGTACCTCAGCGGATTGCCACGTTTCAATTTCAACAAGGCAGAAATGGTTTTCTGGTTGCCATTTGTGGCGATAGCTGTGTGTTTTATGGCTGTTTCGCTGTTTCAACGCTTCTTTTCGGCACAGGATGCGGCAAAATTCGCCTCAAGGCACTTGCTGTCTGCGGGCGTTTTCATGCTGAGCCTGCTCGCGCTGTTTGCAGGTTCTAATCGCGACAAAAATTTCCACACCGAAATAGCGTTGAATCTGCTTGCGCTCGACTGTCAGTGGGCGAAGATCATCCAGCAGTCGGAAGCGAGCGAAAATCCAACGCGCCTCATCGTCATGCTTCGCATCCTTGCCATGCAGCGTACGGATAAGGCAGGCGACCGGATGTTTTCTTTCGTTCATGCATCAGCGCCGCAGGTAGCGCACCGGCCGTCGGCCTGTTTGCGCGACGCCGGTTCAAAGACGGTTTATTATTATTATGGACAAATCAATCACTGTTACCGCTGGTGCATGGAAGACATGGTAGAATATGGCATGAAGGCGCTTTATCTGAAATATATGCTGCGCTGTGCGTTGCTGAACGGAGAAACAGATCTTGCGCGGAAATACTACGGCGCCTTGTCGCAGGTATGGTTTCATCGAGAATGGGCAAAAAAATACGAACCTTTTCTCGACAATCCAGCGCTGATGGATACGGTTGACGAATTTCGGCGCATTCGTCCTCTGATGGCTTACGACGATATGCTGCTGGGTGATAACGGAATGCTGGAACATTATCTGCTGAACAGCTTTGCAAACATGGAAGGCGGACCGCCGGATCTGGTAGAAGTGTCGTTGCAGTGCAATTTGATTCAGAAGAACAGTGCGAATTTCTGGCCGCGATTTTTCCTCTATGCTCGTACGCACCGGAATATTCCGGTGCACTATCAGGAAGCGGCGTTGCTGTACGCTTATCTGGACGGAAAGGTAGACGTCAGCCGGATTCAGTTCGATCGCCAAGTCCGGGACAGATTTGACCGGCTGATTCACTGCTCGCAGCAATACGGAACCTTGCCGCACGGAAAGCAGGCCGAAATACTCCGACCGCTGTTTGGCGACACATTCTGGTATTATTATTTTTTTGTTCAAGGACTGAAAACAAGCTAACCAACTCTTAATTTTCAACTCTCAATTCTCAACTGCTATGGTCAATAAATATATATACGCCTTTGCTGTTATCCTTTCTGCCTGCGCGAAGGGACTGCCCGACAATGCGGAGCTGATTCCGGCGAACGCTTCCTGTTCGCCCGACAACAGCGATGCGGTCATTCCCTGCAACATTGCACCGCTGAACTTCATGATCAACGACGAAGCCGACGAATACCTGACAAGGATCTACGCAGCGCACGGACGCACAATCCTTGTTGGCGGACGCACGGTACGTATCCCGCTTCGGCAGTGGAAATCCATCCTTGAAGCCAACCGTGGCGATACGCTTTACACCGAGATCTACGCCCGACGGGGCAAGAAGTGGCGCCGTTACCGGCCGGTGCGCAACTTCATCGCTCCGGAGCCTGTCGACGCCTTCCTTTGCTACCGGCTGATCGAACCGTCGTACGTGGCATACGAACGGATGAGCATCTGTCAGCGCGATTTGACCTCGTTTTCCGAAAAGGTAATCTACGACAACATGCTGCTGTCGGACGACGTCAACGGTCAGTGCATAAACTGCCATGCGTTTCACAATTATAACCGAGATGGAAAGATGCAGATGCACGTTCGGCAATATTTGGGCGGAACGCTGATAGTACGCGCCGGCGCAATCGAGAAAATCAGCCTGAAGACCGAACACACGGTTTCGGCTGGCGTTTATCCGTCGTGGCATCCTGCAGGGAGGTTCATTGCTTATTCGGTAAACAATACCGGACAGAATTTTCATACCCGAAATACGGAAAAAATTGAGGTAATGGACAGTGAATCCGACATCATTCTGTATGACGCCGATAAACGTGAAATCTGCATGGTTGCCGGAAGCGTCAACGAAATGGAAACGTTTCCGTCGTGGAGCTCCGACGGAAAGTATTTATACTACGCTTCCGCACGTTTCGAATACCGAGACCGCACCGACAGCCACGCAATGGAAGTGGAACTGGCCGACCGATACCGCGACGTGCGCTATTCGCTGATGCGAAAGCAATTTGATGAAGAAAAGATGACATTCGGAGCGACAGATACGGTTTTCGACGCGGCTGCTGTCGGAAAGAGCGCAACTTTTCCGCGTGAGTCGCCCGACGGACGGTATCTTATGTTCACGCTGGGCGATTATGGCAATTTTCATATCTGGCACAAAAGCGCAGACTTGTATCTGATGGACATGCAAACCCGACAGGTGCGTCCGATGACCGGTGTGAACAGCGCAGAGGTCGAAAGTTACCACGAATGGTCGTCCAGCGGGCGGTGGATTGTGTTCAGCTCCCGCCGCGACGACGGATCGTACACCCGTCCGTATATCGCTTACTTCGACCGACTCGGACGGGAGCATAAGCCTTTCATCCTTCCGCAGGAGGATCCGGAATTTTACGGACAGTTTTTTAAATCGTACAACATTCCCTCGTTCATGGTCGAACCAGTACAGCCATCTCGCCGTGATTTCGTAAAAGCGGTTATGAAAAACGCCATACAGGTAACATTTGTCGAGAGAGGCCAGCATCAAATGATGGATGATAACACGAATACAACTAACTTTTACGAATAAACAGTCTCAAATGCTAAACATTTTATCTTTAACAAACATGATGAAAGAAAACCTGACAATCGGAATTATACTCTTTCTAAGTCTTTGCACACCAGGAAGACCTTTGGCAAAAGACCTTCCGAAGCAGATGACAAACCTTCCGACAATTTACATCAACACCGACGGTGGCGCGGCTATTACAAGCAAGACAACCTACGTATCGGCAAAATTGCTGATCGTCAGCAGCGACCCGTCGGAGCAACTGTTGGGAACAGACTCCGACGGAGTTAAAACCGAAATTCGCGGACGCGGAAATTCTACCTGGAATATGGCCAAGAAACCATACCGTATCAAGCTCGACAAGAAAACCCGCCTGCTCAATATGCCTGCCAGCGCAAAAAGCTGGACGCTGCTTGCCAATTATGCCGACAAAAGCCTGATCCGAAACACCGTTGCCTTTAAAATAAGCCAGCTGGTGGGACTGGAATACACTCCGCAGCATCGTTTTGTCGACGTGGTGCTAAACGGACAGTACATCGGCAACTATATACTGACCGATCAGGTAGAAGTCAGGGAACATCGCGTGCCGGTCGAGGAACAGGACGTATTGCAGGGCATGTCGTCGCTGCCGGATATCTCCGGAGGTTATTTAATCGAGATAGATGGCTTTGCAAGCGGGGAACCGGTATGGTTTACCACCGGAAAGAACCTGAAAGTAACCGTCAAATACCCCGACAGCGACGAAATTGTCCAGCAGCAGATCGACTATATACAGGCATTTACCCAGCGATTCGAAGACGCGCTGTTTTCGCAGAACTTCACCGACCCAGATGCAGGATACCGCGCATTCGCCGACAGTGCGTCGCTCGTCAACTGGTACATCTGTTGCGAACTGACCGGCAATTCCGACAGTTTTTGGAGTACGTTCATCTATAAACGCCGAGGGATCGACAAATTCTTCTTCGGCCCGCTGTGGGACTACGACATTGCCTTCAACAACGACAGTCGTCTGGGCGACGCAACCCGTAAGCTGATGCGCGAATCGGCTCACAATCCCAAAACGTGGATTAAACGACTTTGGGAAGATGAATGGTTTCGGCAAGCAGTGTACCGGCGGTGGCACAAACTGGTAAAAGACGAGCAGATTCAGGAAAAACTATCCACCTGTATCGACGACGCATCGTACCTGATCGACGCATCTCAGCAAAAGAACTATACGAAGTGGGGAAAGCTCAATCAAAAAGTATACCTCGAACAGTTTCTTTTCCCCACTTACCGTCAATATGTCTCCCATCTTGAAACGTATATCAAACAGCGGATAAATTTTCTGAACGAAAGCTTCTTCATCGACAACATCGACAATCCGCAAGAACCACCGCAGCCAGAACCATCTCGGCCATTCGCAGCAGACGACTACTATTACATTATCCAAAACGTAAAGACCAACAGTCTCATTGACGTACAGTCGCAGTCAACCGTCGAGAACGCCATGTTGACCATGTGGTCGCCAATACCGGACGAACCGTCGCAGGAATGGATCATCAAGCCGACAGACGAAACCGATGTGTTCCGTCTCATTAACCGAAACTCCAAGATGGCAATCGCAAGCGAGGGCACAACGGGTAAGAATCTGCTGCAGGCGATCCCCGACGCCACCGACCGGCGGCAGCAGTGGCGTATCGTGCCCGTACTGACAGGCGACATATATGGACTGCAGAACGTTGCCAGCTCGTATGTTTCCTACGTGCTTGGCGGAAGCAGCGCCAACGGCGTTCCTGTTCTGGAATGGAACAATTACATGACCACTCAGGAAGAACAGCAATGGTATATTCAGAAAACCGATGAACTGGACGATGCAGATAAAGACAACAGTTTCACCACCATACCGTCCCGCAGCGCAACGGACGACAGCGACCCTGTTGTCGAAAGCCGCTGTTACACGCTCATGGGAGTGCTGTTGCAGACATCCGAACGGCCGGATATTTACATTATAAAAAATATCCATCGGTCTGGCAAAATAATTACGAATTACGAATTACGAATTACGAGGATAAATCCTGATTCGTAATTCGTAATTCGTAATTCGTAATTGATTTAGTGCTTATATACATTTTTTTTTGGAAAAACATGAACCGTTTAATAGAAAACATGAACCGTTTGGGAAAAAACATGCAGCGTTTAACAGAAAACATGCAGCGTTTTGGTAAAAACACGCAACATCGCATGTTTTTACAACTACGTCGAGGTTTTTTACCACAACGTCGGGTGTTTTTACCCCGACGGAGGGGTTTTTTACCCCGACGTCGGGGTCGCATCACCCCGACGGAGGGGTTTTTTACCCCGACGTCGAGGTTTTTTACCCCGACGGAGGGGTCGCATCACCCCGACGGAGGTGTTTTTTACCCCGACGTCGAGGTTTTTTACCCCGACGGAGGGGTCGCATCACCCCGACGGAGGGGTCGCACTACCCCGACGGAGGGGTCGCACTACCCCGACGGAGGGGTCGCATCACCCCGACGGATGGGTCGCACTACCCCGACGGAGGGGTCGCACTACCCCGACGGAGGGGTCGCACTACCCCGACGGAGGGGTTTTTTACCCAAACGTTGGGAATTAAGAATCAGACGTTGGGAATTAAGAATTATAACTTATGAATTAAGTGTTGGAAATTTAGAGTCTGGAATTAAACATGATGAATTGTATGAATAATGAATTAAAAACAGAGAATAAGAATAAGCATGACGGATTGACAATTAAACATTCACTCTTCATCCTTAGACATTCATTCCTAATTCCTAATTCCTAATTCCTAATTATAAAAGTGTTTTATTTTAAATTTTATTGAATCATGAAAAAAGTTTGTGTTTTTTGTATCATGCTGCTAATGGCGGCAAACAGTTTGAAGGTTCAGGCACAGTTCACGCCTGATATTGGAAAGACGTATTATATCGTTCATTCCAGTTTGATGATCTTGGGAAACGACGGGGGGGTAACGATATCCAACCCGACGGCGACCAATGCGCAGTACGTTAAGTTTATTCCGGCAGAGGCGGGCTTCTACAACATTCAGGTAGTGTCGACCGGCGAATACTTGACAAAAACAGGTAATTACAACACTGCATGGGGCAGCGATCCGGAAAACGTACTGGCACAGTTTGCTATTGACGACGTCGACGGGACGTTTGTCAAGTTCCGAATCAGCGGCACGTTGCAGTATCTGGGAACGGACGCCTCAACGTCCGGTTCGGCAGTTTATTCCGACAAGTCAGGCGCAGTCGAGCTGCATCACTGGACGATACGGGAAGTTGGCGCCGACGGCGAGCTGCTGACGTTTGCGCTCGACAGTCAGATTGGCGTCTGTCAAGCCATGCTAGCCGCCGCCGTAGTAGGCCCAGAGAAGGGACAGTACACTCAGGCAGTCTACGACGACTTTGCTGCGGCGATCGCCAACGCTCAAAACGCGCGCTCGTCGGCCATCGCGCAGGAAGCCATCACGCTGGCAATGACGGCGCTGGTTGCTGCCCGCGAAGCTTTCGTGTCGCTCAAGACGCAGGTGTCGTCGGGTCAGATCTATTACATCGTTCATTCCGGCGGACTGTTTCTGTCCGACAACGGGAGCAACAATCCCAAGCTGAACTCTCCGGCAGGAACCACCGCGCAGCAGTTTATCTTCATGCCTGTCGAATCGGAACCTGGAGTTTACAACATCCAGATACAATCGCGGTCGTCGTACATAGCCCGCAGTGGTTACAACATCGTGTACGGCACAGATCCGACGCTCAACACTGCCAAATTCCGAATCGAAGACGCGCCAACCGCCGGATATATCCGGTTCAAATGCCTCGACAACAGCCGGTATATCGGCACAGACGCTAATTCCGACGGCTCAGGCGTTTACATCGATAAAGCTGGCAACACGGCAAACCACTACTGGAAAGTGAGGGAGTACATCGAGGGAGAAATCATCAAAGACGGACTGGAAGCTGCCATTGCATCGGCACAGTCGCTGCTCGGAAGGATAGTTGTAGGCACGGCCGCGCATCAGTATCCCCAGGAAGCATACGATGCCTTTGCAGCTGCAATCGCCGCAGCGCAGACGGTTTATAATAATTCCGCCGTCTCGCAGGATGACGTCGCAACGGCTGCAGCTGCATTGCAAACGGCGCAGACCGATTTCCTTGCTGCGGAAATTAAACCGGTGTTCATCCCCGCTGCAGACAAGTACCGTATCACTACCTATAAATACGCTACCAAATATCTGACAAACGTGGAAGGTAATGCTCGAACGGCGGACGTATGGACTTCCGGCAACAGCGGACAGCATTGGGTGTTTCAACCCGTAACAGACGGCGCAGGAGAATATTATCTGCTCAATGGCGGAAAATACCTGTCGGCGTCCACTTCGGCTTACGCGCTGGTCGACGAGGTCGCTTCGGCTACTGTCTGGCGCTTTTCGTTCAATTCCACCAACGGAGGCGTCGAATGGTTTGCCATGCAGACTGGCGATAATCAAACCGTAGCCTGTGGCAGCGGCACAACGTGGACGCTGCAAACCTATCAGCCAACCAACAACGCTCACTGGGTGCGGCTCACCAGAGTGGATTTTCCTCACGATCCTTCAAAGCTGGCGCTGGAAGATTATATTCCGAAAGCAACAACCACTCTCAACGCCAAAACCATCGGTACGGAACAGGGTCAGTGGCCGCAATCGGCCTTCGACGCCTTTAAAGCCGTTATAAATGCCGCAACAGCAGCGGTCGATGGCGCAGGATATACGCAGGAGGAGGTGGACGCCCGTCTCGAAGAACTGAAAGCAGCCGAAACTGCCTATAACGCGGCTGCCATCTCTGTGATAAAAGATGCGCTGGGAGCATTGCTGCTGGAGGCATACGCTCTGTGGGACGCGGCGGTCATTGGCGAACATGTCGGAGAATATCTGCCTTCGGTGAAATCCGAATACAAGGCGAAATTCGATGCCTCGAAAGCCGTTTTCGACAATTCATCCGTTCAGGCCGACGTCGACGCGGAAGTCGTTACGCTTCAAGCCAGCATCGACGCCTTCATCGCAGCTGCCAACACTGTGGACGTGTCGCCGGAAGCCGTTCTGTACGAACTCGCAATGGACGCGGAAGCCATTTATGCCGCATCGGTGGAAGGTATTGACATGGGACAGTACGCTCCGACTGTCAGAGCAGACTTCCGTTCGGCAATCGACGCCGCCCTTGCCGCTGCACAGGATCAGACAGCAACAACGGCTGACATCGAAACGCTGCAGGCAGCCATCACACTCTTCCAGCAGGCTGTTATCACCGTCAACCGTTCCGTGTTCCGCGCAACCATCCAGACTGCAGACCAGACGCTGGCGGCAGCGGCTAATCCGGCGCAGTATGTTTCCTATCCGCAAGCGGCTATTGATGCGCTGACGGATGCGCTCAACACAGCAACGACCGTCTGCAACACAAACTATGCGGCTACTCAGCCAGACATTGATGCCGCCAACGCAACGCTGACTGCTGCAATCGCTGCATTCAACGCCGCCGTTGTCAATCGAACGTCCTTGAATACAAGCATTCAGAATGCACAAACGCTGCTCTCGTCCAGCGAGCCAGGCGATGCCAACGGGCAGCGTCCGCAGTCGGCATTCGACGCCTTGCGTGCAGCAGCAACATCCGCCCAAACGGTATTCGACAGTCCATCTTCAGTTCAAACTGACCTGGATGCGGCTAACACTGCCTTAAACACAGCAATCGCCGCCTTCAACAGTGCAGTAATCGCGGTCGATTTCACGTCGCTGGACGCCGCCATCGCAAAAGCTGCCCATTACAGGGAAACGACAACGGCCGTCGGCAATGAACAACGGCAATGTCCGCAAGCTGTGTTCGACGTATTCGTTGCAATACTGACGCCAATAGCTGCAATGGACAGAACGGTAACGCAAGCAACCGCCGACGCCAAAACCGCCGAACTCAATGCCGCAATCGACGCCCTGCTGACACAGCTAAAATCGGAACTGGAGGAGCTGATCGTCCAGGCAACGGAGCTGTATTCCCAGGCAACGGAAGGCGACGCCCCCGGACAGTACCCCACCGGATCCAAAGCAACGTTGATGACGGCCGTCAACAAGGCCGTTGCCTCTCGCGACGACGCAGCCGGCACTCAGGCAACATTCAACACCGCCTCTGGAGCGCTGTACAATGCAATTTATCTGTTCCAGAACAAGCAGATTCCGTCGGCTGTCGAATCGGTAGATGCGTCGACGGTAACAGTCTATTCCGCAAATCAGACCATCCATATCTGCAACCTGGAAGGCAACAGCCGGATTGCAATCTATGATCTGAGCGGCGCTCTGATTCATGCTGAACAAACCGACAAGCAGTCTGTCGCCTGTTCATTGAATAAAGGAAGCTATGTAGTGTCCGTGCAGTCAGAGAACAGCCGCTGGACGCAATTAGTGGTTAATTAGGAATTAATAATTAAGAATTAGGAATTAGGAATTAAGAGTTGAGAATTCCTAATTCCTAATTCTTAATTATTCAGCAGCAAGCTTGTCATGATGAAGGGGCCGGTAGCCTTTGGGTCGTTGTCGCGCACAGGTTCGGAGATGTAATATTCAAAACTGCCGTTGCGGTTGCCCTTGCCTCCCAATCCGGCTACCGAGCAGCATTTGAGAATAGAAACAGTTCCATCGGGGTCATTTACGACAAACTGTTTAACGAACTGTTCGTAGGCTGCTTTTCCCTTTTCGAGGAATGAACGGTCTAACCAGCCATTTTGCGATCCTTTTATCCATGCGTAAATGAACATGATAGATCCGGTTGATTCGAGATAGTTCCCGTCAGCGTCGATTTTGTCGGTCACCTGATACCACATGCCAGTTTTGGGATCGCGGTATTTATCCAGCGCCGCAGCCAGATTTTGAAGAATCTTGATGATTTCCGGACGTTTCGGATGAGTTTCCGGCAGAAATTCCAGCACATCCACCAGCGCCATACAATACCAGCCGATGCTTCTTGACCAGAAGTTGGGCGAAAGACCGGTTTCGGGATCAGCCCAACTTTGCTCGCGTTTTTCGTCCCAGCCATGATAATACAATCCGGTTTTCGGGCTGTATGTTTTTTGAGCTATCAGGGTGATTTGATGCGCCACTTCGTCGAACAGGGCAGGTTCGTTGAATGTTTTGCCGTATTCGGTCAGAAAAGGCGAAGCCATGTAAATGCCGTCGAGCCACATTTGACAGGGATAAATCTGCTTGTGCCAGAAACCGCCTTCGGAGGTACGAGGGTGCGTCAACATCTGGCTGCGCAAAAGTTCCAGCGCATTTTTATATACCGAATCATTTGTTTCCTTGAGCAGCGGATACAGAATCCGTCCCGGATTGATATGGTCGATATTGTAATTGTCCACACGATAGGTACTGATTTCTAACCCGTTGTTCATCAACATCGTATCGACATACGACTTCACATAGTCGTAATACTTTCTGTCGCCGGTTTTGTCGAATGTTTTCTGGATAGCCAGCAGTACCAGGCCGTGACAGTAATTCCACTTTGGCTTTTCCGAAAAGTCGAGCATCCATGATTCAGGATTCCGTTTCATCTCCGAATCTGCCATGCGAACATAGTTTTTTACCTCATTAGCGGCTGTTTTATTACAGCCAAAACATATTCCGGCGAATAATAAAATAAATAGATAATTTTTCATTGTTTTTATTGTTATGTTATCGTTGATAATTTATTCCATTCATGCATGAAAAAGTTTAACTTAAAACATGCTACAATAAAGTAAGAAGATAAAAAGTAAAACTTCAACAGGAAATTACATGCAAATATACCGCTAATCTTTGCATAAGACAACGACAGATTTCCCAAAATAGGGTGACAAAAGTAACAGAATAAGCGATACTCAGTCTTTTTTTAATTCCACCAAAGCATTTGTTGTAAAAACCTTCAGCACGACCACTGTTTTGTTTTGGTCAATAAAATCGCCTGTAGATTTCACTTCTACCGTTTCGCCGTTGATTCGAGCTTTTCCCATTGGATTCAGGCGCGAAAGGGTGAGGCCTTCATCGCCTACTTTGATTTTTTCCCTGTTGAGGGATTCGACAGATGAAACAACTTCCTCATTCAGTGCAATTTTGTTCAATGCATTGGATTTAATAAACCAGATGAAGGCAGCTCCGAATGCAACGACAGACACTGCCAGCGTAATATGTCCACCCATACTGCCCACTTGCGAATAGGCATACCAAATACCAACGACGGCAAAAATACCACCAGCTATGCCGGCCAGCGTCGTACCGGGTAAAAAGAATATCTCAATTACAATCAGTCCGATGGCAATACCCATCAAAAGTAGAATGATAAAAATATCCATAATAAAAAAATTAATAAAATAAAGTCCAATATAAAAATATCTTGACATTCAATGGATTAATCAGTATTCAGCAAAATTTTGACTAATCATGAAAATATGGAAGCAAAGTTAGCAATTTTTTGATGCGAATTGATACGGTTCAAAATAAAATTATGCAATTAGTAATAATTCACATAATACCCAGTTAATTAAAATTAAGTATACAAAAATGCAAACAATTTATTTTATAAATAAAATTTTAAAAAAGTAATTTTTGTTTCTTGTTTTGGGCTTTTTATTTAGAATAATTCTAAATAATGCCTTTTTGAATTATTTCTGATAATTCATTCTATATCGCCTAAAATAAGAAGGTAAGACAGAGAAATTGAGTAATTGACAGTGATTTTACAATATGAATATATAGAGTTGATTTTAAGATGTTTATCATGATAAAAAATACTTCAAATTGCTTGTTTTCAGCTCTTTATATTTAAGTAACTGACTACAAATTGGGTATTATTTTTAACATGTCGCACTCAAAAAAAGCGAATTGTTTTATTCAAATTTTCGTCGCAACTTTGCAGACGAAAATCAAAATTGATCAGGAAATATACAACACGCAAAGTATCAATTATTTTTATTGACATTGATAGATATTTTGGGGAAATCGAAAACAAAAACAACTAACATATTTTATTGTTGGCTGATAATCAATCGGATAGTATTGGCCACTAAATTGAACGCAAAAATGAGAAACGATTGTATTAATCTATGGAAAGATTGCTTGAGTGTAATCAAGGATAATGTACCTGAAGCCACTTTTACTACGTGGTTCTCGCCTATTGTCCCTCTAAGTTTTACCAATGACATCCTTGTAGTACAAGTGCCCAGCCAGTTTTTTTATGAATATCTTGAAGAGAAATTCATAGACTTGATTCAGAAAACATTGCACAGGGTAATTGGCCCCAACACCAAATTAATGTATCGGATAGTTGTAGAAAATACGACTCATACGACAGTTGATTTGGACAGTATTGGAAAATCGGCAGGTTATGAAAAAAACAAACCGAAATCCAATGCCAATAAATCGCCACAAATTCTTACAGAAGTGGATTCCCAATTACGTCCGAATTATAATTTTGATAATTTCTCTGAAGGCATAAGCAACCGTCTGGCACGAACTGCTGGTCTCACAGTGGCCGAATCGCTGGGTACGTCGCCCTTCAATCCTCTGTTTCTGTATGGACAGCCTGGCGTGGGGAAAACTCACTTGCTTCATGCTATTGGCAATCGAATCGAAGAATTGAATCCAGGTAAACGGGTTTTGTACATTTCGGCCTATCTGTTTCTGGTTCAGTATACTGATGCGGTCAGAAACAATACGGTGAATGATTTCATCAACTTTTATCAACATATTGATGCTTTGCTCATTGACGATATTCAACAACTTGCCGGAAAAACAGGAACTCAAAATACATTCTTCCACATTTTCAATTATTTACATCAATCCCGCAAGCAACTTGTTTTATCGTGTGACACACAGCCTGTGCTTGTTCAAGGACTCGAAGACCGCTTGCTGAACCGTTTCATCTGCGGCTTGACTGCCGAACTGAATAAACCGGATTTGGAACTGCGCAAAAAAATTCTAAAAAACAAAATCCGGCAGGAAGGCGCACATTTCCCTGAAGCGGTTATCACTTACATTGCAGAAAACGTAACGGAAAGCATCCGCGATTTGGAAGGGGTAATCGTTTCATTAGCAGCTCGTTCTATAATTGACGATCACGAAATTGATTTAGAATTGGCTCAACTGGTGGTCAGTAATACAGTCAAAATTAAGAAAAAAGAAATTACCGTCGAATGGATTCGGGAAGTCGTATGCAATCATTTTTCATTAGACCAACAATTGTTTTCTACGAAATCAAGAAAACGGGAAATCGTTCAGGCACGGCAGATAGCCATGTATTTGGTGAGAAAATATACCGCTTTTTCATCTTCAAAAATAGGCGAATTGCTTGGAAAAAAAGACCACGCTACAGTCTTACATGCCCTCAAAACCGTAAGAGACTTGATGGATATTGACCTGTCATTCCGGAACAATGTCAACAGAATTGAAGAAAAGCTGCAAGTCTAACGTTTATTTTTAAAAAAAGTTTTATCTTTGCACCAACAAATGTTTTTTTAGAAAAAATGGACAAAAAATACATTTTCTTCTTTTTTACGCAGTTGGCAGCAATTCTTGCGAGTGGGCAGCCTACCTGTTTTTTCGAGCATTATGGGGTGAAGGATGGTTTGCCCCAAAATTCGATTATGGATATGGCGCAAGACAATAAAGACTTTATGTGGTTTTCTACATGGAGCGGTTTGTGCAAATTCGACGGACAGAACTTTTATACCTACCGGATACAGCAGGGAAAGGACTGGATTACGCGAAGCAACCGCATTGATCTGATTCGCGCCGATAAATACGGTTATATCTGGACGCTGCCTTACGATCGCGAACCGCTTCGCTTCGATCCGCATACCGAAAAGTTTGTCGGTTTGAGGTCGTTGCCCGAATATACAAACTTCTCTTTTGTCGGGTCAGACATTTTTGCAGCCAAGTCGGGCAAGGTCTGGTTGCTGTCTGAGAATATGGGTTGCGTGTGCGTCCCCGATTCCACATTTAGCAACGTCACCGTTTTCAACCGCAACAACAATATGCCAGCGGGCAAAGTATACAGAGTATACGAAGACAGAGATCTTAATTCGTGGATATTAACAAACAACGGTTTATATCTTTTCTCGAAAGAAGGACGTTTAAGCAGTTTTTTTTCGGGGAAAGATGATGCGGCAAGTCATTCGCAGCAGAATTTCTTCACAGCCATGGAAGTGAAAAACCAGATATGGTTTGGCTCCGATAAAGGGCGCATCTGGATTTATGATAAAAAAGACGAACAGTTCACGCTTTTGGAAACGCAAACAGATTCGCAGATACAAGACATTAAGGTTATCGACAACAGCCGGATATTAATTACTACCCGCTACGACGGTTTTTTTATCTATCACCGGTCGATGAAAACTTTCGACAAATACACCAAAAGCAAGTTGCGCGGAATGTGTTCCGACGAAGTTATTTCCTGTTATGTCGACCGTTCGGAAAACGTGTGGCTGGAACTGAACTGTTTCGGTGTTTCCCGCTTCATGCCGGATACGCAGACAATTAAGCATTTTGAGATGAAAATTGAAAGTAAAATTCTGGATGTGTTTCCGCCTCACTTCTACATAATCGAAGACAGGGAAAACCGGCTCTGGATACATCCTCGCGGAGGTGGTTTTGCTTTCTACGACCCGCTCAGGGATGAACTTGTACCTTTTTACAACGAACTTTCCTCGCCCGCATACAGGTTTTCCAACGTTGTTCAGGTTGCTTTTTCCGACAGGCAGGGCAATTTGTGGTTAAGCACCCGTTCTCACGGTCTTGAGAAAATCGTTTTTAATGATAATGTCTTCAACTCAATAATAATAGACAAGGACGTCAATTCGACGATAAACAACGACATTCGCGCCATGCTGGAAGACAGCAGTCGCCGACTGTGGGTATCCACAAAAGGAGAAAAGCTATACGTTTGCGACTCCACGCAGAATAAACTGGGATATGTGTGCAACACCGGACAGATTGGCGAAGGCATTCCGTTGAAAGGTATCTGCTACTGCATCATGGAAGACCGCTCAGGCAATATCTGGATCGGAACAAAGGGCGAAGGTGTGTATAAACTGACGCCCACCCGCGACCCGAAGCGCTTCGTGATAAAACAGTTTAAAAACAATCCGGATAATTTGTACAGCTTGAGCAACAATAACGTATACAGTATCTTTCAGGATAAAAACAGCCGGATATGGATAGGCACTTACGGAGGAGGATTGAATTTGCTCGAAAAAGAGGAGGAAAGCCGGTTTATAAACCACAAGAATAACCTGAAGAATTATCCGGTGCAACATGGCGCGCAGGTGCGGACAATTTCGTCGGATAAATTCGGCAACCTCTGTGTAGGAACAACGTTGGGACTGATCATGTTTTCGCCCGATTTCAAATCGGCAGATGCAATCAACTATCGCCTGTATATCAAAACGCCAAACGACAAAAACAGTTTGTCCTACAACGACGTATATGATATATGCACTACCGCTGCCGGCGACACGTATATAGCCACTTTTGGCGGCGGGGTAAGCCGGATTGTCGAAACAGGGAAAGACGGATTTCCGGTCAGGTTTGTCGCCTACGGCGTCAACGAAGGCTTACCTTCAGATGTTGTGCTGACCATCGTCGAAGACAGTAAAGGCAAATTGTGGATTGCTACGGAAAGCAACCTGACAAAATTCGATCCCGACAACAACCGATTTGAAACATACAGCAAAGTCAGCCGACTGATAGAAAAGCAAATTTTTTCGGAAAACGCCCGCTGTGCATTATATTCCGGACAAGTTTGTTTCGGCTACAGCAAAGGTATTATTTCTATCGACCCCGACAAGGTAAACACCAATACGTTTGCACCCTATATCGCATTGACAAAGTTACAGCTTGCCAACAAAAACGTTCCGATTGGCGGGGATTCGCCTTTGCAGGAGAACCTCGACGACGTGCCGGTTATCAACCTGAAACATACGCAGAATTTCATCAACATCGAATTTGTCGCTCTCGATTACATCGAACCGAACCAGATTACGTACGCCCACAAGCTGGATGGATTTGACAAAG
>JAITHZ010000181.1 GCA_031279795.1 Bacteroidales bacterium | reverse complement strand
AACTGGCAAAAGGTTCGCAAGTCTGGATTCCGTCGCCGCAACTGGCCGTAACCCAACCACAGCCTTCGCAGCCTTCTGCTCCAGCTGTCACCGACGTCAACCGCCCCGCCAGCATTGCGCTGCTGCTGCCATTCGGAGTAAATACAACTGACCGAAAAGACGAGAAAAATCGAATGATAGAATACTATGAAGGTTTTCTGCTTGCGCTGAACGAAGCAAAACAAAACGGCTTTTCGGCCGATATTTATGTTTACGATGTTAAAAACCTTGCCGAAGCTAAAACCATCACAGGAAAACCGGAAATGAAAAGCATGAATTTAATCATCGGCCCGGCATACGATGAAAATATTGATCTTGTATCAGACTTTTCAAAGAACAACAATATTCCGATGGTGATTCCTTTTTCATCGAAAAATACCAGCTATCAGACAAATCCGTACATTTTTCAGATAAACACGCCTCAGCCTGTCCTTTATTCCAACGCAGGAGAATCGTTCATAAAAGAATTTAAGAATCAGCATATCATTATACTCAGCACGTCAGCGGACGAAAACGATCGCACCGACTTTACACAGGCTCTCATGATGCAACTTCGCCAGTACGACATTCCCTATCAGGAAGCGACGGTTTCGCCCACCAGCATGAAACCACTGGAAGCGGCCTTGTCGCAGAATGCAGGAAACGTAATCGTTCCAGCGTTCTCTTCATCAGCGTCGCTCGAAAAAATATTGCCGGAAATACTGAAACTGAAGGCAAAACCAATCGGGAAAAACATAAAACTGTTCGGGTACCCCGAATGGCAGACATACAGCAAAATCCGTCACAAATATCTGCATCCGCTTGATGTTTATATCTTTTCGCCGTTTTATGCCAGTTTGTCGTCGGAATATACGGCAACGTTTCGCACCACCTACATGAAAGCCTATACCAAAGACATTATCCCGTCTTATCCCAAATATGGACTGCTGGGATATGATACAGGCAAATATTTCTTTTCAGCCATCCAAAAAAATGGATACGCCATCGACAGTTATAGCTCAATCATCTATACCGGCCTTCAAACCAATTTCCATTTTGAACGGGTGAATTACTGGAGTGGATTCGTGAATCAACATGTTTTCTTTATTCATTTCGCACCCGACAACACAGTAAAAGCGACCAGTTACCGGTAAACAGTTATGAAAAAAATATACCTTTCGCTTGTTGCAGGAATTGTGGGGTTAGTCAGTTTCCCGTCAAGATCCCAAGAACAGGCCGTTCATCGTGAAATTGCAGTCGGAGCATTTACCGGCATAACACTGTCGAAAGTAAGTTTCTTTCCGAAAATAAGCGAAAAATATGCACTGGGTTACGTAATTGGTGCAAAATTTCGATTCATTTCCGAAAAATACTGGGGATTCCTGCTCGAACCAAACTATTGCCGAAACGGATGGACAGAAAATTTCAACGAATACCAGTTTGCAGAAGGTGAAACCGCGCACAGCCTCTCCTATTCACGCAGTTTGCACTATTTAGAATTGCCGTTCATGACCCATTATTATCTGGGAAACAAGCAACGTGTTTTTGTGAATGCAGGTCCTGTTGCCCGAATCCTGTTTTACGAAAGCGAATCCATCGGCTTTGACCAAGCGCCGACAACTTATGGACAAGGCGCCTACAGCAAACCCACCGACAACATGTTCGATTATGGCATTGCCGGAGGAATCGGCTTCGAACTGCAAACAAAAAAAGGAAACTTCGCACTCGAAGGCAGGTATTATTTTGGCTTGGGCGATATTTTCGGAAACCGAAAAACGGATTTCTTTTCCAAATCGGCCAATGAATACATTGTTATCACATTTGCCTGTCTGTTTCCATCATTTATGAAGTGAAACACGACACAGGACACAGCGAATAGTTTTGTTTTTTGAAACGAAAAGACTAACTTTGCAAACAATTTAATTGTATCAAACAGATTTAATTTAAATAGAATGGAAAATTTATTTTCAACATTGCCCTATAAAGTAGCCGATATTTCACTGGCAGATTTCGGGCGAAAAGAAATCGAGTTAGCCGAAAAGGAAATGCCCGGACTGATGGCGCTTCGCGAAAAATACGGCAAGGAACAGCCCTTAAAGGGAGCACGCATCATGGGGTCGCTGCACATGACCATCCAGACGGCGGTGCTTATTGAAACCCTTAGTGCGCTCGGAGCAGAGGTTCGCTGGGTCAGTTGCAACATCTACTCCACCCAAGATCATGCAGCAGCAGCTATCGCCGCAGCTGGCGTGCCAGTTTTTGCATGGAAGGGCGAATCGCTCGCCGAATACTGGTGGTGCACACTGCAAGCATTGAACTTTGGCGACGGAAAAGGCCCCACCGTGATCGTTGACGACGGCGGCGACGCTACGCTGATGATTCACTGGGGATACGAAGCCGAAAAGAATGCGAATTTCCTTAACCGAGAAACACATGGCGAAGATGAACGCGAGTTAGTGGCTATTCTCAAAAATGCACTGCCCGAAAACAACGGCTTTTTTTCCAGCATGGTTCCCGAAATACGCGGCGTATCCGAAGAAACAACCACCGGCGTTCACAGGCTGTATCAGATGAAACAGGAAGGCAAATTGCTCTTCCCCGCTTTCACCGTGAACGACTCGGTCACCAAATCAAAGTTTGACAACCTCTACGGCTGTCGCGAATCGCTGGCCGACGGAATTAAACGCGCTACCGACATCATGGTGGCCGGCAAGGTAGTGGTTGTCTGCGGATACGGCGACGTGGGCAAAGGTTGTGCTCATTCCATGCGTTCGTATGGAGCGCGGGTGCTGGTTACCGAGATCGACCCGATCTGTGCGCTTCAAGCTGCTATGGAGGGCTATGAAGTTACTACGCTGGAAGATGCGTTGTCCGAAGGAGATATTTATGTCACAACAACCGGCAACTGCGATATTATCTGCATCAACCATCTGGCTGCAATGAAAGATGGTGCAATAGTCTGTAACATAGGCCATTTTGACAATGAGATTCAAGTAGAAAAACTGAAAAATTACCCAGGAATCCGTTCGAATAACATCAAGCCGCAGGTTGACCGGTATTTTTTTCCCGAAGGCCATTCTATTTTGTTACTGGCCGACGGTCGTCTGGTCAATCTGGGATGCGCTACCGGACATCCGTCGTTTGTGATGAGCAATTCGTTTACCAACCAGACACTGGCGCAAATCGAACTGTTTACCAAAAAATATCCGATTGATGTTTACCGTCTGCCCAAACGTCTGGATGAAGAAGTTGCCCGCCTGCACCTGGAAAAAATCGGCGTGAAACTGACGAAACTGACGCAAAAGCAAGCCGATTATATTGGCGTGCCACTTGACGGCCCCTACAAACCAGAGCATTACAGGTATTGACTGGAACTATTTCCTTGTAATTGAATTCCTTGAACGCAAAAATGAAGGCGAATTACGAATTGCGAAAATTGCGAATTAAAAGTTTTGAAACTTTTAATTCGTAATTAAATTACGAATTACGGAATGAAAAATAAATAACTTGTAACGGTAAGTCCGCAGGGGACGGTACTAACTAATACGTTTAGTCAAGAACATATTAGTTAATACCGGATAAGTTTTTAGCTTCCATGCAAAAATGAAATTTTTGGGAAGTTCAATTCAAATTGGAGATTGCAATTTTTTGAACAAAATTTTCTCCTTTTATGATATACAGCCCCGGTTCAAATGTTGAAACATCCACTTTTTTGTAAATTCCTATCGTATCTGTTTTACGAAGTCGTCCCTTAGTATCATAGATTTTGATGGTTTGTTCAAAAGGCGATTCACAGACAAAATATCCGTTTTTTACGAAAGTTGGATAAGTAATTACAGATCTATCCACTATGGTGGTGCCGTCTTGTACTTTATTTAGAGTTAAACTTCTTATATTTATCCAAGTGGTTGTGTTTGGAATTTCGGCATTTCGGGTGATTTTGATTGGATATACGTTGGAAACCGGTATATCAATCATATCCTCCATCAAGTTTTTTGATATGTAATTATTTATATCATTTGGTATACCAACATTGCCTGTATTATCATAATGACCGGTATGGGTCTGACCATTAACGGTGAAATAGATATCGCCTCCGAGAGGATTGTACCACGAAGAATATTCGGCTTTGAGCGTATATTTGCCAGTTTCCAGGTATATGTTGTTAAAATTTAATTCCCCAGAGTTGTGAAACCATCCCGTAAAAACGTATGGAAAATGATTCTTTTTTAAATTATTAGTGGAAGCCTGAAAAGGAGTTAGTCGAATTTGATTATCTTTTAATGAATGTTTAACTGTCTGTATGGGCGGTTTCTGAAAATGTAAATCAAT
>JAITHZ010000097.1 GCA_031279795.1 Bacteroidales bacterium | reverse complement strand
GCCATCAGTCGAACGAGCAGCCAGAGAATGTGCCGCGCGGTGAATGTTGGAATTGTCTCTTTCGTAATAATGATTGAGCGCTTCGATGACCTGACGGGGTTTTTGGGTTGTGGCTGCATTGTCGAACCAAATCAAATCGTGTCCGTGAATTTGCTGATGCAGAATCGGGAAATCTTTCCGGATAGCTTGAACGTCAAAAGTCTCGCGACCATTGTAGGTAATCGGGCGGTCTCGCAGAAATGAATACGGCGAATAACGGGAATCAGCAAATTCCGACGCAGCCGCCCTGTGCAACATGACGTCTTCCGGCGATGTTTCGTCGGGAAAGAACAGGCCAGACAGATTCAGACAATCGCCTCCAGGCGCTGCGGGCGGTATCTGTTGCGCTTTTGCCTCTGCCGACAGCCCGTCTTCCAGAAGAATGCAGGAAGCTATGTCGCGCAACAGGGCTATGTTGCCCCATTCGCTTGCTGCGGGGTTGTTTCCCAAATAGTTTTCCCTCATGACAACTTATTTTATGATTGATTTTCGGTTGTTGTAATCGTGATAATAGCCGACTTCCACATTTTCGAGGACGGCAATTGCGTCGTCGGTCAAGGTGGCCAGTGAGAAATATTTCGTCAGCAGGTAACTTGCAACGCCAAACTTGTCCAGTCCCATGAGACGCGCCGAAAGGCTTGGCGCTATTTCGCCCGGTATGCCAGCTTGTTGCAGTCCGACCACACCTTGTTCCTGCTCGCCGGTTCGTACCAGAATAAAGCTGGTTGTTCCTACGCCGCGATTTGTCAGGTACTGGCCTTGAATTTCAATCTTGTCGCTTGGAATTATCGGCACTCCGCGCCAGGTGATTACCGACATTCCAAATACGTTTGTTGTTACAGGCGGCACTCCGCGCCAGGTACATTCCCGTTCGAAAGCAGCCACAGCCCGCGGATGCGCCAGAAAGAACGACGGTTTTTTCCACACCAGCGACAGGAGTTCATCCAAGTCGTCGGGGGTTGGCGCTCCGTAGCGGGTGCTGATGCGGTAACCGGGTTCGACATTGGCCAGCAGACCGAAATTTTTGTTATTAATCAGTTCCCATTCCTGACGTTCCTTGATGCTTTCGATGCTTAAACGCATCTGCTGTTCGAGCTGATTGTAGGGATTGTTGTACAAATCCGACACTCGCGTGTGTACGCGTACCACTGTTTGGAGCGTATTCAACGGATATTCGCGCGGTTCTTCTTCGTAGTCAATATATGTTTCGGTGATGATGTTGTTTTCCTCGTGTCCCGACAGCAAGTCGATGTGCTTTTCTCCGTGTGCGTTGACAGTTGCCCGCAAACGCAGATGTTCGTCTACGGAACGTTGAAACTGTTCGCGAAAATTGGGAATCTCCTTAATGATTTCTTCCAGTTCGGCGCTGTCGAGTGTAAAGAAAACGGCTGGAGTGATTGCTTTCACCGTCACCGACGAAGGTCGGTCGGAGAGCAGGTCAGCCTCGCCAAAATATTCGCCTTCCGAAAGAATCGCAATCCGCAGGTCTTCGCCATGTGTGCCTTTGCTTGATATTTCAACCTGCCCCTGAGCAACGATAAAAAACTTCTGCGTATCGTACCCTTCGCTGATTAGATTGTTGCCCAGATCAATGTTTTCTATCCGGAACTTTTTTGCCAGCCGGTTTACCACATTGTGGTCGATATGAGCAAAAAGCGGGACGTGACGGAACGATTCTTCGCGGAAAGAGGGAATGCCATTGAAAAAATCAATCTCGATCCGTTCGGCTTTTTTCAGTTCAACTTTCGTTCGGTTCACACGATATGTGCCGGAATCCACCTGAACCCAGGGCAAGAGTTTCAGTAACAGTCGTGGAGTGATTGACCCCATTTGTGGCGGCGTTTTGGTTGTTGTTGCCAGTTTTTTGGCAGTTGCAGTCGTTATGCTGCGCTGTAAATCGTTTTGAGCCATGATTAATTCTATTTTTCAATTTTTATTATATAAATTACGTTTGTTGATGTTTATGTTATTTTCAGGACATTGAACCCTTGTTCGGAAGCGCTTCTGGGAACGTTTTCCAGTGGTTCGCCCTCCCGAAGCCGTACGTTCAGTACATCGCCCTGCTGCATGTTGTTCAGCGCTATTTTTGTCTTTACAAATGTCATCGGACATTTTTCTGCCGTTATATCTAACTTATACGTTTTCATAATTCATTTATTTAAATGCTTTAAATAAACAGAGTTTGACCTCCTTCGGAAATGTTGAGAAAAGAAGCAACGCCAATCACATCTTTCACTTCTGGAATAAAGTCGCTTTTCTGAAGTCCCAGTATATGCATGGCCATCTCGCAGGCATAAAAGTTGATTCCCAGTTGTCTGGCCGCTTCAAGCAGTTCTTCCGGCGTGGCAACATTTTTTTTTCGCATCAGGTAACGGAAAATTTTCGGACTGATGCCGACAAAATTGAGGCGGCTTACCGGCGCTGCTTTCAATCCGCCCATCATGACGCCGAACAGTTTTGGCAAAAAGCCTTGTCCAACCGGCGAACGGCCTTTTTTAACTTTGATGGCATCCAGTCCCCAGAAAGTAAAGAAGAGATTTACTTCGTATCCAACTGCGGCCGCTCCGGTTGCCAGCGTAAAGACGGCCGTCAGTTTATCAAAATCGCCGCTGAAGGCGATGATTGAAAGTTTTTTTGTTTCAGACATATTCATAAGTTATTAATCAAACTGAAAAAGTGGAGTCGATAAATATCGTTCGCCGGTATCGGGTAAAATGACAACGATGTTTTTCCTTCTGTTTTCGATTCGCCTGGCTATCTGCAAGGCTGCGTAAGCGGCAGCTCCGGATGATATTCCGGCAACCAGGCCTTCGTATCGGGCCAATTGTCGGCTGATGTCAAAAGCCTGTTCATTTTTCACCTTATATATTTCGTCCACAATTTGGGGATTGTAGACCTTCGGCACAAATCCGGCGCCGATTCCCTGAATTTTGTGCGGACCGGCTTTTCCGCCCGACAGTACAGGCGAATCCTGTGGCTCTACGGCAATTACCTTTATTTGCGGATTGTATTTCTTCAACACTTCGCCCACGCCAGTCACCGTACCGCCCGTCCCGACCCCTGCGACGAATATGTCGACCGTTCCGTCGGTGTCGTTCCATATTTCTTCTGCGGTGGTAATCCGGTGTATTTGCGGATTTGCCGGATTTTGAAACTGTTGGGGTACAAATGAATTGGGATACTGTTTCTGTAATTCTTCCGCCTTGCGGATAGCGCCTCCCATGCCTTCGAATCCGTGTGTGAGAACAAGTTCCGCGCCAAGTGCATGCAACAGGCTTCGTCGCTCGACGCTCATCGTATCGGGCATGGTCAGTATGAGCCGGTAGCCTTTCGACGCCGCTACGAACGCCAGCGCCAATCCTGTATTTCCGCTTGTCGGTTCGATAATCACCGTATCGGAATTGAGCAATCCCTGCTGTTCAGCATCTTCAATTAGAGCCAACCCTATACGGTCTTTTACGCTGCGTGCCGGATTGAAATATTCGAGTTTTGCAAGAATATGCGCATCTATGCGATGTTTCTCCTCTATTCGGCTAAGCTCCAAAAGCGGCGTATTTCCAATAAGTTCAATTAGTTTCTTTGCAATTTTTGCCATAATACATATTTTTACTGTTTGACCCTGCAAAGTTGCTAAGAAAAAAAAGAACCCCAAATACCGCAAACAGGGTATTTTTAGGAATTAGGAATTAGGAATTAGGAATTAGGAATTAGGAATTAGGAATTAGGAATTAGGAATTAGGAATTAGGAATTACGGTTATGAAAACTCGCGAGACAATTTCGTAATTCGTAATTCGTAATTTTCAGAACTCCAGAAGTGGGAGCGCTTTTACTATTGATATATAG
>JAITHZ010000006.1 GCA_031279795.1 Bacteroidales bacterium | reverse complement strand
TTACATTCCAGGGCCAGCAGCGTACGGGCTTCGTCGAGTGCGGTTTCTATATCGCCGGTGGCTTGAGATTTTTGTATGTCTTCTGTCGTGTCATTGAATAAACAGCTTATTTTCCTGCTGTTACATGAAAGTATCCTGATGGTTACATCAATCATGGGGCAGGCTGATGCGGTTTCACATACGATGAAAAATATCAATGCAACGGTAAACGGGTTGCATTGAAGTGTCGGTCTAAAAGGCATCTCATTGGCTGTTAATTATTAGCACAAATCCTCCATAGCCAACAGTCTGAATTTGAATGGGAGTTCCTTTTTCTACAGTTATTTCTCGCTGTTCAACTTCGTACATGCTGCCGTTTTTTTCGGTTATCAGCATGGCGGAGATTGCTTTTTCTGGAAACGGAAGCTTGAATGAAAAAGTTTTCGCCGTATTTTCGCCGTTGATACCGGCAACATACCAGATGGAATCGCGTCGGCGTGCAATGACAACATCCCTTCCCGGATAGCCGTCAATCAGGCGGGTTTCGCTCCATGCACTGGGGACTTCGCGGAAATATGTCCACACAAAATCGGGAAATTGTCGTAAATTGGCTGGAATCAGGCCAAAATGTTCTATTCCTGATTGAAAAACAACCGGCAAAGCCAATTCAAAAGCAGAAGAAGTTACCCTGACCGGCCCAGTGCCAGGTTTTACACCCAGTCGCGGATTGAGGATCACCGGCGTGAAATCCATTGGAGCAACTACATTTCGAGTGAATGGCAGCGTAGTGGCATGAACCGGACGTTTGTCTTCGTTGGCCTGTTCAAAAGTGCAAAATTCCATCCCCATTACCGCTTCGTCGGTAACAAAATTTGGAAACATCCTGTCCCAGCCGCGCGGCAATGTACATCCGTGAAAATTAACGACAAGTCCGTAATCATTAGCGTCCGTCAAAATATCCTCATACAGTTGCATGACTCGTTGTTTATCTCCGCCAAAAAAATCAACTTTAATTCCCGTTATACCAATAGATTGCATCCATGCCATCTCGTTGCGGCGGACAATACGATCTGCCATTCGGTCTATGGGTGTTTGCGGCGCATCGTTCCAGTTGCCGTTAGAATTATACCACAGCAGCAAGCCAACTCCCTTTGCTCGCGCATATTCCGACAGTTTTTCCATACCTTCCCGTCCGGTCTGCCTGTCCCACCAACCATCAATCAGGCAATATTCGAAATGCAATTCTGCCGCCAAATCAATGAATTTCTGTGAAGTTTTCGGATCGACCGAATTGTCTTTGAGTGTCAACCAGCTCCACGAGGCTTTTCCAGGCTTAAAATCGTATTTTGCAGAATACTTCACTTTCACCAAATCCTGTGCCATGCTGGAAGCAACTATCGGATGCAGTGTTTTCCCAACCACAACCATGCGCCATGGCGACATGAAAGGCAGTTGAACAGCAGCTGTTGCTGGATCTTCAGGCAGGTTCTGGTCGGGATGCGGAAATTCAATTTTATATAATCCATGTTCCGAATTATCAGCCAAATGCGTCGCCACATAACCGCCATCCACACCGGTTTCGCTCAGCAGCACCCACGCTCTGTCGCCAATACGAAACAAGGCAGGAAATACCCATCCTTGTCCGTAGTCCGACGGCGATCCGACAGGGATATTGCGCTGATACTGATCTTCATAGCTCGGATTGGTTCGTGCCCAGAATGTCTTGGCTTTGGCCAAAGGAGAAATGAATGCCGTTGTGTTTTCTGGAAACTTGAATCCTGTTGTTTCGCATACGACAACGTCGTGGGTTATACTGCCGAATCTGTGCGAAAAATCGCCAAGCCTGTATGAAAAGGCAAGACCATCGTCAAAAAGGCGAAAGGTAATTTTCAACGTATCACCATTTATGGCGTTCATTACCGTGTAGCTCCGCTCGTAATACACCTGCGTAATCTGTTCTGCTTTTCCCTTGTAAAGACGGTAAGTCTCGCCGTCACTGCGTATGCCTGTCATACCGACAAATCTCAGATTTTGCGAAAAATCGGCATTTTCTGTAACAATGCCCAGAGGAGAATCTGCAAGAATGGTATCGCCCGATAGAAAAAGAGAATAAACTAACTGACCATTAGTTAACTTAACGTATAGCGTTAAATTGCCGGATGGACTGAGCAAGACCATTTTTTCTTTCTCAGAACAGGAAAAGAAGCTAAATAGCATACATACAGCAATAAAAATATTTTTCATAATTATTAGTTGTTATGTCTTTTTCATAAAATATGCTTTCAATACAAAAAATGAATAGTCGAAATGTTTGCAAATTAAGGTGCAATTCTGTTAATAAATCTGGGGAATAAACTCGCCTCTTTTACGTTGGCAATATATAAAAAGCCTGCTGTTATTTTTTAATGTATCCAGATAAAATTTCCCATTTGTTAATTAGTGATCAGTGGTTTACTGATTGTCTGCCAGACACTTTCCATTAATTGTGGCAAATCAGCAGAAGTTAGGGCGTCGGTTTCAATTGGCTGATGTATTATCAGTTTCAACGGACTCCAGTGCAGCATAGCCGAACCTTTTCTTAAAACGAGATACGAACCTGCAATTGTCATGGGAACAATCGGCAGTTTGAAATCAAGAGCAAGCTGAAATGCTCCTTTTTTGAAAGGATGCATCTTTCCGTCCAGTGTTCGGGTGCCTTCGGGAAAAACGACGGTTGAAACTCCTCCCTGCAGTTTTTCGCGAGCCAGCTGCATTGTTTGTACAATGCCGCTCCTGCTTGAGTGGTCAACATACACGTGGCCAGCCAGTTCGCATGCCTTACCAACTAACGGGAGTTTGCGTAAACCTTTTTTCATCAGCCATTTAAAATTGTGTCCCAAAAAACCATAAATTAAAAATATGTCGAAAGCGCCTTGATGGTTGGCTACAAAAATATACGAACGGCTTTTATCGACATGCTCCTGACCAGATGTTTGCACCGGCAGCAACGCAAGCCAGCATCCAAGCCGTCCCCAAACTGATGCCGGATAATATCCCCAAAAACGGTCATTTTTACGAAAAATACTGCATCCAAT
>JAITHZ010000391.1 GCA_031279795.1 Bacteroidales bacterium | reverse complement strand
ATGACCGTCTTTCAGGCATACGTTATCCCTATCTGACCATCATGGGGAATACCGGTGGAGGAATCTGGGGCGGCAGCGGCATAGGCGAATCGCAAATTGCCGCACCAGAAGCGCAGTGGGAAACAACAAAAAAATATAACTTGGGCATTGATACAAAATTGTTTGGTGAACGCATTGACTTGACCGTTGATATTTTCCGCAATCAGACCGAAAATATTTTTCAGCAACGCGCTAATATTCCCGAAGAAGCCGGCATGAACAACGCCCTTCCCTATACCAATATCGGTTCGATGGTTGCATGGGGAATTGACGGTACAGTGGCTTATAAGCATAGCATCAGCAAGGATATGTATTTTACAGTGCGCGGTAATTATACCCTGTCGCGCAACCGCGTGGATTATTGGGAACAGGCAGGAGTTAATTATCCCTACCAGTCTTACAGTGGCGTTCCTTATGGTGTTATGCGTGGTTTGGTGGCGCTGGGACTGTTCAAGGACGAAGAAGACATCCGAAGCAGCCCGAAACAAACCTTTATGAACAATGTATTGCCGGGCGACATCAAATATAAGGATGTGAATGGCGACGGTAAAATTGATACCGACGATGTCGTGCCGTTGTCGTATTCCAATGTACCACGTATCCAATACGGTTTTGCTGCCGAATTTAATTATAAAAACTTTGGAATCAGCGCCTTCTTTGAAGGAGTAGATGAGGTGGAATATTTTTATGGCGGCGCAGGCTATTATCCTTTTGCTGGTGGAGAAACTGGAAATATCCTGACAATGGTTGCAGACCAGAGCAATCGGTGGACGCCAGCATCCTATTCGGGCGATCCTGCTACCGAAAATCCAACTGCCCGCTTCCCGCGTTTGACCTATGGAGCGAATGCAAACAACAACCGCGCCTCTACCTTCTGGCTGGCCAATGGACGCTATCTTCGCTTGAAAAATGTCGAAATTTCGTACCGTGTGCCTAAATTCTGGATGAAAAAAATAGGTTTGGAATCGGCTACGTTCAGCTTGGTCGGCGATAATCTGGCAGTCTGGGACGAAGTGAAACTCTGGGACCCCGGACAGGCTTCCGCCAACGGAAGCGTTTATCCGCTCCAACGGTTATATACCCTGCAATTATATGTAACTTTTTAAATGTAAATGAATACAAAAATGAAAAAGATAAATGTCTATATGCAAAAATTACGAAACCTGCCTGTGCATCTATGTTTCGTTTTAGGATTTTTGGTATGCTCCAATTCATGCAAGGATTTCTTGAGTGTGGACGACTATTTTATGAACATGACCCAGTTAGATTCGGTATTTCAACGCCAAGATCTGGTTGACCAGTACATTCGCGGAGCAGCAAGCTATTTGCCCAACGAAGGAAACTTGTGGACCAGTTCATCCAATCCATTCCAAGGCGCTTCGGACGAAAATTTCACTTCGTGGAACGATAACCGGCACGCTGCTATCCGCTATTTGCTGGACGAAGTGACGCCTTTCAGCTCGGATTACAACAACTATCCCAACTACTATCAGGGCATTCGCAAAGCCAATATCGTGCTGTCGCGTATCGGTGAAGTTCCCGACATCTCGGATATTGACCGGCGCGACTATATGGGGCGTTGCTATTTCCTGCGCGGATACTACATGTACCTGTTGCTGTTGCAATACGGACCAACGCCTGTGGCGCCGGACGAGGCATTCGACGTAACTGCTGACGTGGAAACAATCGCGCTCGAACGGGCTACCTACGACGAAGTGGTAGACTATATTTGCCAAAATTTGGAAAAGGCTTATGAATTTCTGTGGGATACACGCGAGGCTTCGTCCGATATGAACATTCCGACCAAAAGCGTGGCGCTTGCCGTCATGTCGCGCGTATTGCTGTATGCTGCCAGCCCCTGGTATAATGGGAATCCATTCTACAGCGACTGGAAACGCAAAAGCGACGGGGAATATTTTATCAACCAGCGTGAGGAAAATAGCAAGTGGGGAGAAGCGGCTGTAATGGCTAAACGACTCATTAACACGAATAAATATAAATTGTTTACATCTCCGAAAGAAACCGATACGCCTGTTTTGCCGGTAAGCGTTGCCGAAAATATCGGTGAAGCAACCTTTCCCGACGGCGTCAGGGTAAAGGATATTGATCCCTACCGCTCGTTTGCCTACATTTTCAATGGCGAAGTACCTCGTTTACTGAACGATGAAATCATCTATTCCTGTACGCCATCTACCACTGGCGATTCGCCCCTGTGGATTGCCGCTCCATATCAGCTTGGAGGCGGTAATGGCCTGAACCTGACGCAAGATTGTGCAGATGCTTTTTATATGAAAGACGGATGCGATATCAACAGTTCGAGTTCAACCTATCCATATCCACAGCCCGGTACGCCTGCATCGTACAATGCCATAGGTAATTCGGGGCAGGCTGCGTTTTCGGGTTATCAGTTGCGTCCCAATACAGCAGGCATGTACAAAGATCGGGAAATGCGTTTTTATGCTACAATGGGTTTTTGTCACCGCTTTTGGCCAGGTACCTCGTACACCGGTACAGATGAAGCATTGAAAAACGTAGAAGTTACTTATTATTCCGACGGAACGGCCGCTCCGAATCAAAACTATCCCGAAGATTATAACCGGACAGGTTACACCTGCGTGAAGTATATTCATATAGAAGATAACCTCAAACAGTCAGCAGCCGTACGGCCGAAATCATTCCCGATTTTCCGCTATGCCGAAATTCTGCTGAACTATGCCGAAGCGCTGAATGAACTGAACGCCGACTTCACCGACCTTGCCACCGGTATCACCGTGCAAAGCCGCGACGAGACCGAGATTCTGAGCGCTTTCAACCAGATTCGCTGGCGCGCCGGATTGCCCGGAATGACTGAACTGCCCGACCAGTTTACCATGCGTAACCTGATTAAGCGCGAACGCCAAATAGAGTTTATGTGCGAAGGCCGTCGCTATCACGACCTGCGTCGTTGGGGACAGGATGCAATGGAGGCTTACAACAGACCGGTCAGAGGTATGAATGTGAAAGCCAAACTGAACGCACGAAAAGATTTCTATACCGTAACAACCTTGACAAGTTATTTCCCAAGACTGGCAAGACGTGTGTTTACATGGAAGAATTATTTTTGCCCGATACCCAAAACGGCTATGAACAAAAACAATAAACTCGTTCAAATCAAAATCCGGGATGGTAATGAGTCAATTAGGAATTAAGAATTAAGAATTAGGAATTAAGAATTAGGAATTAAGAATTATAATTAATTATGAAAAGAATAAATAAGATACTTGTGTTACTGGCTGTTTGTGCGGGAGTTCTGTCGTGTGAAGACATTAACGTGCGGGAAACGGAGCAATACATCAAGCAGGTGTATATAGTTGGCGCCGCCGATGTGGCATGGAATTTCGACGTGCCTTATGCTTCCGATCCTCAGCCTGTGTACATTTCTGTTGCAACTGGCGGAACGCAGCCCATCGACGAAGAGGTAACGGTAACTCTCCGCCACAACGATACTTCTCTTAACTGGTATAACAACAAATACCTGTTCGGTGCGCCGGCTAAATGCCGCAGACTGGGCGATGACAAATTTTCTATTCCTTCGATGAACGCCACTATAAAAGCAGGCGAAGTATATGCCCGCCTGCCGTTTACGGTTAGTACCGAAGGATTGCATTGCGATTCGCTCTACGCAATTACGTTTGAAATTGAATCCGTATCGAAATACGAAAAAAACGAAGAAGACTCGGTACTGATCATGACCCTCAATTTGATGAACGATTATTCGGGCGTCTATCAGTTGAATGCTGGCAAATATTTGCTGTCACTCAACAATGTAACGGGACAGTACGACGAAAGTCCTTCGGGTTCGCTCAGTATTTCGCGTACCCTGAAAGCGATTGACAAGAATGGCGTGCGCTTCTTCAACGAAGCCAAAGCCGAAACGTACAGCGAATATGTTACCAAGGAGGATTATTTCAGCGCTATTGATAATTTCTGCTTGAGATTTGTTAAAAATGCTGATGATACATTTGCCATCATGCCCTGGAAAAATTTTGAAATACTGGATGGCGAATGTACGTACGGAAACGACAAGTTCACCTTCTGGTACGATTATATGGGCGATGCCAATGCCCGTTACCGGATAAAAGGAACATTGACAAAGTAAATTCACTATTTTATTTTATTTAATTAACTAAAAACAAAAACCAATGAAACAAAAATTGTTACTTGCACTTTTGGCAGTTGCAGTGGCCGTTGGCCAGACGACTGCCCAACAAACCGGTGATATCGTTACCATCGGCGAAAAGCGGTACCAGTTATCGGGTACCAATCTGATTCCCAACCCTGGCTTTGAAGAAGGCTTTACCGGTTGGACAAGTGGCGCAAATGCCGAAATTACGTCTGACAATTTTACGCTTTCTGCAGGAGATGGCGTAGACGGTTCGACATGTCTTTACTCGGTAGCCAATCTCGGTATCGGCACAGCAGGTTCAATCGGCACAGGCTGGGCTATTGAACAGGGGAAAACCTATTATTTTTCGTTCTGCGTAAAACATCAGGATGCCGGCGCTGCCGAAAACCTGAACGCCCAGTATCTGAAAATTTCGCTGACGAACGATAAGGCTAATACGACAGAAACGACTGCGCTTGTGTTGAATGGCGGGAAAGTTGGCGCAAATGGCGAATGGACAAAAAACGAAGCGGTTTTTGTCAATTCGAGCAATTACGGCTTTGTTGTTGCGCGTTTCCGCTGGCTGGGCACTGCTTACGCTTTCGATAATTTCACTCTGTTTGAAGCAGCTGAATTGCCTAATCCGGATGCGCTGCAGGCTGTAATAGACGAAGCACAAGGCATTTACACTGCCGGTGCAAATGGCGCTGCCGAACTGCTGGCTGCAATCACAGCAGCTCAGACAAAACTAAGCACAACGTCAATTCCCGAAATGGAACAGGCAATTGTCGACTTGAAAGCGGCTATCCAGACCTATCGTCTGGCAAATGCTTCGCCAAGTCTACCCTACGATGCAACTGGACGGATCGCTAACCCCAGCTTCGAAAGTAACTTTGACGGCTGGACAAACAACGGCATGGCAACGCAAACCAATTCGTGGTCAAATTCGATGAAAGACGGAAATGTCTACGTAGAAAAATGGGTGTCGGATACCGAAGGCAACAACGTTCCCGACGTCGGCATTCAACAAACCGTCACGGGGCTGCCTAACGGCAGTTATACCTTGACGGTTACGGCTCAGAATCTTCGACAGTCAACCGGAGCGCAGTTCGGCGGATACATTTATGCCAGCGCAACCGAAGCGGAAGTAGGCGATCTTGGTGATTATTCGCTTGATTTTGTGGTGGTAGACGGAACGGTTACTATCGGATTCAAAACCGTAAGCTCTACAGCCAACTGGGTAGCTTGCGACAACTTCAGGCTGTTCTACAAGGGCGTGGATTTAGCCGCGTTGAAAACAGCTTTAAGTACCCGTGTTGACTATGGAAATACCCTCGCGGGGTCTAAAATGCAGCAAACAGTAGCTACCGAACTGAGCGCAGCCATCACCGAAGCTACCGGCGTTGTCATGAGCGGCTCTGCTACCGAATCAATCATTACGGAAGCTGCTTTACGGTTGAACAATGCTATTGCTGCCGCCGAATTGTCGATTGCTGCCTACACCGCATTGCAAGATGCGATTGCAAGCGCCAATACCAATAAGACTGCTTATGCCACATGGGATGGTTATGCCGCATTCGACGCTGCAATAAACACGGCACAGGGTGTTTATAATGCCGCAACTGAAGATGCCGCTGGCATTGAGGCAGCTATTCAAACGCTGAAAAACGCCGAGTACGCCTGTCTGTGGACTCAGCCAACTCCTTTCGACGCTACTTTTGTTATTGTCAATCCGTCGTTCGACGATAATACCAGCGAAGGATGGACAAACCCCAGTACGGTAAGCTGGAACGAAATGGAATTTTGGCAAAAAGACGTTGACGTTTATCAGACGTTAAGCGGGCTTCCTGCCGGAAAATACACCCTCCAAATACAGGGATTTGAACGCCCGAAGGCCAACGACAGCGGACAGGACTACATAAACGAGACCGAAACACTCGCATCCTCTCTGTATGCTACCGGTTCGCTGGGAGAGTACAGTACGCCGCTCAACTCGCTGTACTCGGTAGAATATTATGGAAGCGTTGGCGCTCTGAACGGATATGCAAACAGCATGGAAGCCGCTAATATCATGTTTGCCGACGGTTCGTACGATCTTACATTGAATGACATTGTCGTAGGTGGAGACGGGCAGCTTACCATTGGCGTCAAGAGCGTCTACACATCCGGCGCATCCGGCCAGTGGATATTGTTCGACAACTTCCGTCTGACATTCGTTGGCCCTGATTTGGAAGCCATTAAAGCAGCCTTACAGCAGCAGATAAACACAGCCAAAACTTATCAGGGGCAAAAGATGCAACAGGCCGTGAACACAGCGTTGAATACCACCATTGCCAATGCCGAAACAGCCATTGCCAATTTGTCGGCAACTGCAAACGAACTGTCGGCTGCAGCTGTTCAATTGAATGCAGCCATTGTTGCCGCTACTCCGTCTATTGCCGCTTATGCTTCGCTGAACGATGCGATTGCTGATGCTGTTGCATCGAAAACCGAATACGATTATCTGCCCGGCGCAGCTGTTTTCCAGGCAGCTATCGACGCATCCAATGGTATTTATACTGCTGGAGACGCCAATGAAGCCGCTGTTGCCGAAGCAATCAAAACGTTGCGTCAAGCAAATGTAACATTTCGCCTGACAGCCGATACTCCTTGCGATGCAACGGTGGCTGTTGCCAATCCTGACTTTGAGGAAGCTTATGCCGAATTTACGAAGCCGAGCGCCGACAGGGCTATCCATCAACCTTCGGGCTGGACTGCCGAATGGCAAGGCGACGGAAATGATATGACATACGTTGCTGCGACATATACACAGGATGCTGTTGACTGGACGTCCTACGAGGGAAATTCCTACTTCACTCGCCAGCGATGGTCGGGTAACGGATCTTTCATCGGATTGAGCCAAGAGACTGCTCAATTGCCGGCCGGTCAGTATCAGCTGAAATTCCAGGCTGCCGCTTTCGGAACCAGCGGTGATGCTTCGGGTAACGCAAAAGGTTATGTTACTGCTGGAGGCGTATCGCAAGAAGCTGCTGTAACAGTCAATACTGCCGATCCGGCTACATGGGCCGAATATACGGTGGACTTTACTGTTAATACTGTACAGCCTGTTACAATCGGCATTCGCTCTACCAAGCTGGCCGACAACTTTAAAGCTGCCTACGACCACTTTACCCTGTATCTGATTCAGAAACTCGCCGACGGCATCGGTTCTGTTTCGGCAGATGATCCTGTTGTTTATACCGAATACTACAACCTGCAAGGCCAAAAAGTCATGCAGCCGTTGGACAAGGGTTTCTATTTAGTGAAGAAAACGCACGAATCGAAAAACGTTTCGGTAGAAAAAATAATTTACAGAATAAAATAAAGGTTGTAGAGACGCGCGGCATGTCTCGTTGCATGCCGTACGTCTTTACCCAAAATCAACATTCAATATTTTAATAAAAAAATTTTAAATAAAAATTACAATTATGAAAAAGACATTTTTAGTATCTTGCCTGCTGTCGCTGGGTGTGACAGCATGGGCGCAAACGGATGTAACAAGTTCGTATTTGACAAATGCGGGTTTTGATGAATCTGCCGACTACTATACTGGCGCCAACCTTGGATCTGCAAATGGCGGAGCGAATATCAGAATGGTTACGGGCTGGACGATTGATGGTTACGGCGACAATTCCGCTGCATCCGCATATGCTATTGCCAGCTCCTCCCAATTGAATGGCAACACACCGCCCGCTACCAACTACTCGGGTGGCGCAGACGGTGGCGTACTGGGTATATCTTCGGCTTGGGGTGCACAAAACAAGTACTCACAAACGGTCACCTTACCGGCAGGGAAATACGATCTCGTTTATGCTTACTATAATGGTGGTCCGAATGCGGCAGACAACAGTTTGGTTGGTTGGATACCCACTATTGGAACAAGCGTGATGTCCTCCAAAACATCATTTGCGTTAAATACATGGGGAACAGAAGCGTTGACGTTTATACTAACCGAATCGACCGAAGGAAAAATTCAGATAGGCGTTGGTGCGCCCGGTGTAGGTTCTGCCAATGTTGGTCGAATATTTTTTGATTATGTCAAACTGGAGTTTACCGACCTCTTTGCACAGGTTAATGCGCTCAAAGCCCGGCTTACAGAATTGAAAGATGATGCCAATTTACCGGTTGCTTATGATCTGTCTGTCGCCAATACATTGACAGGCCTGAATCCAACAGCAGACCAAATTACAGGCTGGCTTAGTGATGCGAATGACGAAATAGCCGCAATGGAGGCAGCCATTGCAGCTAATCAGGATGCAACGCTTTCGGATTTACAGATAAACGGCGTAACCATTGCAGGTTTTTCGTCTTCAACATATACGTATACTTACGGTGTCGCTCCGGGTACAATGCCAGGAGCAGTGGCTGTCTCGGCTACTAAAAGCTCTGCTTATGCCGGCGT
>JAITHZ010000354.1 GCA_031279795.1 Bacteroidales bacterium | reverse complement strand
ATTCGTAATTCGTAATTTTTTACTCAACCGACAAAACGGCATGTCCGTAGCGCTGATCGGAATAATAATCTACTTTCAATCCGGCTTTTCGGGCTTCATCCTCTATTTCGCTTTGTGTGTAGTATTTGCCCCAACAACCTGTTTTAATGCACGAACCGCACTCAAATTTTCCACCGAAAATCCGTCTGTATTTTTCCATTAACCGTTTTTTCATTTCCATCCACTCGTTGCTTGCCCAAAATGAAATGATAATTTTCCCATTTTCCCGCAAGTTATTTTTGGCGTCTTCAAGCAGTTTTACTCTCAGACTCTCACCTGACAGATGAGTATAAACTCCCCACCCAAAGATAAATACATCACATGAATGTTGGGGAACTTTATTCACTGGAAAATGTATTATCCTGGCGTCAATTTCATTTTTCTTAAAAAAATCGGCTGCAACGGTTACAAATTTCTCTGTCGATTCGTAACCATAACATTTGTAGCCCATTTTAGTCAGCGAATATATCTCCCTGCCGCCTCCGGCTGCCAGTATTACAATTTCGGAAGCGCTGGCTGGAATATATTTTTCAAAAATATGCTTTTCAAAATCTTTCAATCCGGAACGAATATTATCTTCTGTAATGTATTTTTTGTTGTGATGATAAAATTGCCTTGTAAGGTTTGCTAATTGACGTTCGGACATGATGGACAGCAAAAAAGTTTCCAGAAAAAAGTCGGTGTAATATAATAATTTATATAATTTATAAATCCGTTCAAATACCGCATTGTATAGTTTAATTACTGTAAACATTGTATGTTGATTTTGAGATTTATATGTTTTGATGCAACTTGCTGTTTTTTATACCATATAATACATAGATAACCAGTCCGACAGCTGTCCATCCGATAAGGCGCATCCACGTGTTCCAAGGCAGCGACAGCATCTGCAACATGCACAGCGCTGCGCCAAGAAGCGGGAGCAAGGGCACAAGCGGAACTTTAAACGGGCGCGGCAGCGAGGGTTGAGTCCTCCGCAACGCTACAATAGACAGACATACGACAGTGAATGCCAACAACGTACCGATAGAAACCAGTTCGCTCAGAACATGCAGCGGGAACAGGCCGGCGATTGTGGCGGTGACGATACATGCAAAGATGGTTGCATTGCGCGGTACGCCATGCTTGCGGTTAATTGTAGCAAACATGCCAGGCAGCAAGCCATCTCGTGAGATGGAATAATAAATGCGCGACTGTCCGAGCATCATCACCAGAATCACCGAACTGAGGCCTGCAATCGCTCCCAGCTTGATAAACGGGCTTAGCCAGGCCAATCCTTCGCCGGCGCGGTCGATTGCCAATGCGATGGGCGCATCAACATGCAATTCTTTGTAATTTACAATCCCCGTGAGGACGCTTGTTACCAGTACATAAAGGACGGCGCAAATCAAGAGCGAAATCAATATTCCGCGTGGCATATCTCGTTGAGGATTGCGGGTTTCCTGAGCTGCTGTCGATAAAGCGTCGAAACCAAGATAAGCGTAAAAAACCACGCCGGCTCCGCGCAGCACTCCACTCCAGCCGTATTGTCCAAACTCGCCGGCGTTTTCAGGAATGTATGGCGTCCAGTTCGCTGTGTCAATATATGAGATTCCGAATCCGATGAACAGCAGGATTACGCACACTTTGATAACTACAATAATGTTGTTGATAAATGCCGACTGCTTGATGCCGCCAATCAGGAATGCCGATATGATGGCAATGATGAAAACGGCTGGAAAATTGATGATACTGCCGGTGAAAACCCATTCGCCGCTTTTCAGATGGTCGAATGTGGCAACCGACAAGTGCGGAGGTATGGCGTAACCCCATCCTTGCAGCAGGCTCGTCATATAGCCCGACCAGCCGACGGCAACGCTGGAACAGGCAAACAGATATTCCAGTATGAGCGTCCAGCCGATAAACCACGCCCAGCCCTCGCCCAGTGTGGCGTAGCTGTAGGAATAGACGCTGCCGGAAACTGGAATCATGGCGGCAAACTCGGCATAACACAGTCCGGCCAGCACACAGCCGAGAGCCGAGATGACGAATGAAAGACTCAGCGCCGGCCCTGCGTAATCAGCGGCGGCCTGGCCGGTGATGACAAAGATTCCCGTTCCCACTATCGCCCCAATTCCCAGCGTTATCAGGTTGGTTGCCGTTAGGCTTCGTCGCATTCCGCTGGTTGCGCTGTTCGATTCTTTGAGGATATCAGCGATTTCTTTTTTTCTGGATAATTTCTCGAACATAGTTGTATTTTGTGTAAAACAGCTTGCAAATATACAATAAATAATTGAGAGTTGAGAGTTGAGAATTGAGAATTGCAAAATGTCTTATTTCCCACAGGATTATATCAACGAATGGTTAGATAGCAACGTAAAAACAAGGCAAAAAAATACGGTTTCCTTTTTTATGTAACAAAATCATAGAAAAATGTTTTTTATAAAAAAGATCAATTATCGAATGAGCATTATAGCAATGCCCAATTGCGATAAAAAACATTGCGATAAAAAACAAATTCACATACCAAAAGCAATACAATCTCCGTTTATATATATGTAAACAAACCATTAAAAAACTCACGACTATGTTACGAAGTATCAATTTAAATTCGAAAGAATGGCGCGACTTGGTTTTTGAGAGCCGGAATAAAATCTATGGCGCCTACGAGTTGCGAAAAAATTCCAACAAAAGGCATTTGCATGCCTTGCTGATTGTTCTGGCGCTGGTAGCAATGGCCGTCTCTTTGCCGCTGTTGTTGCAAAAAAAACTTTCTCCCGACGCAATCGTGGAAGATAATGTTCGAGTACTTACAATCTACGAGCCGGATTCACCAAAAGACCCTGCTCCTGTTGTCAGGCAGCCGGAAGTACAACCGCCAGTTGCGGCTTCAATCCAGTTTTCGGTTATGAAAATGACCGACCGCAATAAAATGGATGTTAGTACAGAATTGCCACCGACAAACGACGAAGTTTTTCAGAGTACGGCAGTTGTGGATATTGTAACGAATGAAAAGGGCGTACCAGACGGTATCCTTCCGAGTGAAGCTGTAAAAGATCCGATTCCAATGCCGCCGACAGAAACAGATCCGCTGCCGTTTACCGATCAAATGCCCGTATTCCCCGGCGGTCAGCAAGAGATGATGAATTTTTTAAATCAGCATTTACGTTATCCGCAAGTCGCTATTGATGAGCATATTCAAGGAAAAGTTGTTGTACAGTTTGTTGTAAATACGAAAGGCGAAATCTCGCGGGTGAAAATCCTTGCGCCCCTGCACCCGACTTGCGACAAAGAAGCTATCCGGCTGATTAAAAGTATGCCCAACTGGATACCCGGACGGAAAAACGGAGAACTTGTGAGTGTATATTTCACAATTCCAATTCGTTTTTTACTGGCACAATGAATTGTCAAAGAAATAATAAAAACTGGCAGATTTGTTAGTATTTATTGTTCTTAACGTAAAAATATAATAATACAGAGGTGCGAAGATTTCATTTCTTCGTGCTTTTGTTGTATTACCCTGTCTTCGGATTTCAATTTTTTTTAAAGATTAACTTTGTTGGAAAATTTATTTTTGTACCTTTGTGCCTGTTTTCTGTATAAACAGCATTTAAATTCATGTAATTATGCAACTAAAAACTCATGCCCTTATAGTCCTGTTTACAGGATGTTTGCTTGTCTTTTCTTCATGTATGGGAAAAGGCGGGACTCCGGATTTGGTTGTACCCTTTTTTTGTGACGACGATTTCAAACCAATCCTTACAAGCGCAGCAAACGTTTTTGAGGCCACAAATGCGCCAAAAGGTCTGATTCCTTTTTATGGTTCTGAAAAAAAAGCCTTTGAATGGTTCTTGCAGGACAGTGTTCGATTAATTATTGTTTCGCGGACGTGTTCGGACTACGAAAAACAGGTCTTAATTCAAACACGAAAAATAGTTCCGCGCAACGTGCTTATCGGATACGACGGACTGGCGATTATTGTCAATAAACAAAATCCGGATTCGCTGATAACAGTGGAAAATTTGCGGAAAATCTTTGCCGGAGAAATTTCAGCGTGGAAGCAAGTAAATCCACAATCGCGATTGGGAGCAATATTGCCGGTGTTCAACAATCCTGCGTCTGGCACGGTGCGTTATGTGAAGGACTCCATCTGTAACGGCGGCGAATTGTCGCCAACTCTACGCGCATTGCAAGCAAACGAAGAAGTACTGGATTATGTTGCACAAACCAAAGATGCACTGGGAATTATCGGCGTCGGCTGGGTGAGCAACGAACGAGATTCGCTGTTGCTCAGTTTTTCGGAAAAAGTGACTGTAATGTCCGTCAGCCGCGAAAAGACAGCAACAAAATACAATTCGTATCAGCCATTTCAGTATTATTTTCAAACGGGCGATTATCCATTCGTTCGCCCCGTCTATATACTGCACGCCGACGCTGGATACGGAACCGAACGGGCTTTCGCCCATTTTATGGCAGGCGACAGAGGTCAGCTCATCGTCAAAAATGCAGGTTTACTCCCCACTGCGCCGGTGCGGGTATCAGAAAAACGAATCAAAGTAGATGAAGCAACCAATTGAAAATATAATTAATTATCTAAAAAATACGAAAATGAATAAATTCAAAAAAATTGTACTTATATCTGTTTTATCCCTTTCGGGAATGAATGTGCTTTTTGCTGACAACCAAAAAGGAATTGATTATTATGAAGGAAACATGCTGGAAACGGCTAAGATTTATTTTAATGATCGACTTCCATCGCTGACGGGCAATGAATTGGCTGAAGCCTGTTATTATC
>JAITHZ010000190.1 GCA_031279795.1 Bacteroidales bacterium | reverse complement strand
TTACTGTTTAAGATAAATTTAATGTTAGGCATATTGTCGATGCTTGCATTTTTCTTTCTGAACGGGAAAAAATTGCGAATTGTGAACATTTTACTCTATGGATTTCTCATTATCAGTTTTTTGCTACTTTCGTTACATATTGGATTACGCACATATATTGCAGAACGTTTGCCGTTCAGCAACGGTTTTGAGACCATGCTGATTATTGCATGGTGTGCGATGTTGTCTGGTCTTTTATTTAAACGAAAAATAGCCATTATATTGCCATTCAGCTTTTTACTCTCGGGTTGTACTTTGCTTGTTGCCTATCTGGGAATGATGAATCCGAAAATAACTCCGCTGATTCCAGTCTTATCCTCGCCTCTGTTGAGCATTCACGTGTCTGTCATTATGCTGGCTTATACGCTGCTGGCATTTATCGCGCTGAACAGTCTTATCTCCATTATTCAGACACTTGTTGTGAAAAAAGGAAAAAATGACCTGCAACTTCTCCTGGAACGCAACAAAATACACAGCCTTATTTCGCTCTATCCTGCACTGTTGCTGCTGGGATCTGGCATTTTCATTGGCGCGGTTTGGGCAAATATTTCGTGGGGACGCTATTGGGGATGGGATCCGAAAGAAGTTTGGGCATTGATTACCTTTCTGGTTTATGGATTGATGGCGCACGAAAAGCTTTGCAAGTATTTTTCGCATGTTTTTTTCTTTCATTCATTTGGTTTACTGGCTTTTTCTACGGTTTTGATGACCTATTTCGGCGTAAATTATTTTCTTGGCGGAATGCACAGTTATGCCGGTGAAATGGAATTGGATACCGCATGGCTAATAATTGTTGGAATTTTTACTGCGATTTTTGCTTTGATTTTCGCAGGGTATTTGCGATTCACAAGAAATAATTGAAGATAAGAGAAGATAACAGGTTGAAAACGCAACACAAAGATTTTCTCCCACGAAGATCACGAAGATCACGAAGGTTTTTTTGTGATCTTTGTGTGCTTTGTGGGATATTTTCTCCCACGAAGATCACGAAGATCACGAAGGTCTTTTTTGTGAACTTTGTGTGCTTTGTGGGAGAAAATATCCTGTTAAATTTTGTCCAAAGCCTGTTGGATATCGTTTTTAATATCGTCGATATGTTCGATGCCGACAGAAATTCGGATTAAACCCGGTTCAACTCCCGTTGCTTTTTGTTCCTCCGGCGAAAGCTGTTCGTGCGTCGTGGCAGCCGGATGAATAATCAGCGATTTTGCGTCGCCGACATTAGCCAGATGGCTGAGCAGTTTAACGTTATCAATCAATTTATTCGCATAATCGGCATCGCCTTTCAGACGGAAAGTCAGTACGCCTCCAGCGCCTTTCGGGAAATATTTTTTCGCCAGTTCGTAATATTTGCTGCTCTTCAAGCCAGGGTAATTAACGTATTCCACTTTGGGATGCTCCTCAAGCCATTCTGCCAGTTCCTGCGTATTCTGGACATGGCGATCGAGGCGAAGCGACAGTGTTTCAATACCTTGTACAAGCAGGAAAGAATTGAATGGACTGATTGTGTTGCCCCAGTCGCGCAACCCTTCTACACGTGCGCGGATGTTGAATGCAATATTTCCAAACGGGCTACCGGCGCCGAAGACATTCCAGAAAACCAATCCATGATAACTGTCGGAGGGTTCGGTAAAAGCTGGAAATTTGCCGTTTCCCCAATTGAACGTACCGCTGTCGACAATCACGCCGCCGATTGAAGTGCCATGTCCGCCGATCCACTTGGTGGCAGATTCCACAACGATGGATGCGCCATATTCAATCGGGCGGAACAGATATCCAGCAGCGCCGAATGTATTGTCGACTACAAGCGGAATATCGTTGGCCTTTGCAACATTGGCAATAGCGTCAAAATCAGGAATATTCAATTCCGGATTTCCGATTGTTTCTAAATATATTGCTTTGGTGTTTTTGTCAATCAGTCTGGCAAATTCAGCAGGGTCGTCACTTGCCGTGAAGCGGGCTTCAATTCCCAATCGCTTGAACTGCGACTTGAACTGATTGTACGTGCCGCCATAGAGGTGAGAAGTTGTTACAAAATTGTCGCCAACTTGCAGGATATTGTTCAAGGCGATAAATTGTGCCGACTGTCCCGAAGATGTGGCCAATCCGGTAACGCCGCCTTCCAAGGCAGCAATTCGTTTTTCAAATACGTCGGTTGTTGGATTTTGCAACCGTGTGTAAATGTTCCCAAATTTGCGCAAGCCAAATAGGTCGGCGCCGTCTTTGGCATTTTCAAAGACGTAAGACGATGTCTGATAGATAGGTAATGCACGCGCGTGGGTTGTTTTTTCCACTTCTTGTCCAGCATGCACCTGTAAGGTTTCAAATTTTAAACTGCTCATAGATTATTCAAATTTTATTATATGGATTAAAGTTTTTGGTTTAGAATCTTGCTGCAAAGATACGCACTGATTTTTTTATCCCAAATACCTTCTGAATGGTATTTTTAGGAATTAAGAATTAAGAATTAGGAATTAGGAATTAGGAATTAAGAATTAGGAATTAGGACAGGTTATATTTTTGTTGGGGATTTACCGAAATATTTCTTGAATGCCAGACTGAAATACTCGACGTATGCAAATCCACACATCTCGGCGACTTCCGTAACGGTGTATTTTTTCGATTGTAACAGTTCCAATGCGTGATTTAAACGGATGGATTTGATGAAGTCAACCGGCGACTGGTCGGTCAGTGTTTTTATTTTTTTATAAAGGAGCGAAGAACTGACATTCATGGCGGATGCAAACTCATTCTTGTCAAAATATTATCGCAACCATTAAGAACTAATAGCATCTTAAAATTTTAAAATATTATTTTATTATTGATTATTTTCTGGAATATTATTTTCGTTTCAAAAATAATGATAGGTATGTTTTTATTTTTTAACTCACAATTTTTTTCTGAATTTACCCAGCGTTGAAATATGAATACTCACAGCAATACCTATAAAAATCAATAAGTATACAATCCAGCAGTGTAAATCTGCAAAATAAAAAGTTAAACCTAAACCTGACCAGACAAAAAAGATGGATATAGCTTTTTGTCTGACAGAAATCGGTTTATTATTGAAATAGTCTGAAAGATATTTACCAAACACACGGTGTTCTACCAAAATTTTGTGCATTTTCGGCGAACTGCGGGAAAACAGATACGCTGCCGCCAACAAAAACGGAGTTGTAGGCAAAACAGGCGTTACAATACCGATAGCCCCCAGAACTATACAAATCACTGCTAATGTGATAAAAATATTTTTTTTCATTGAAAAATAAAAGTCTATTTCAGCTAACCGCCAGCTAACTTTCTGATTGCAAATGTACAACTATTCTACGACATTTCAATAAAAATGTCGTAGAATGCTTCCAAAAAATTTTACAAAGCATTTTATGAGTCCCAAGAAAAATATGCTGTTTTTTTATGTTAATTATTCCTTTTATGGATGTAGAAACTCGTGTAAAAGGTATAAAGTTTTAGCCAATAATATTTTTTATATATTTTTTTGGGAGAAATGAAGCAAGGTACCAAACATTATTCGTACATTTGCGGCGTCTTTCATTTATAACAGGTAACATTGGTTTTTTATCATCCAACATGTTAATCGAAACTTTACTGATTGTTACCGACTAATATATCCAAATGGAGTTTCATAAATTGCTCATATAATTTTATATATTAATTTTTTAATGTACGATATCCTTCAATTACGAGAAAAGGATGAGACTGAATTACAGTCCATCGCTAAAGAAATGGGAATAAAAAGAGTTTCTGCGTTAGACAAAGAGAAACTTGTTTACGAAATCATCGACCAGCAGGCAATCGACAAAGCCAAGCAAAAAGTTGCCGACGACGAAAAAAAAGAGGCAAAAAAACGGCGTCCACGTATTATCGCCGAGCAAAAAATGGAAAATAAGCCCATTGTTGCCGAAATTGTAACAAGCCCTCAACCTTCTGCTCCTCCAGCAGCCGAAGAAAAAAAGGAAACCCCTCAATCCGAACGCCAGAAAGTAAAGATGCCCGAAGTCACGCCTGCCACGAAAAAAGCGCACCCAGGACGTCCCAAACGCCTGCCACAGCCGCAACTTCAAAAGAATGTGGAAAATGTTCAGCCAGATGATGCCGCCAAGCCATTCACTCCGCCCAGCACAGCGCCGTCAAAATTACCCTTGATTTCGGCAGTGCTGCCAACTACTTCAACCAATCTGTCGGCAACATCCGAACCTCGCAAAGACGAACACTCTCCCGAATCGCCTAAAGACGTTCTCACTCCCGAATCGCGTAAGGACGCACACGCTCCCGCACAACGCGAAAACCACTCGACGAATAACGTGTCGGCATTTGGAAACGGACACACCGGAAACGGAAACGGACACACCGGAAACGGAAATGGACACGCCGGCAACGGAAACACGGGCTACGGAAACAACGGAAACGGAAACGGAAACAACGGAAACGGAAACGGGAATGGAAACACGGGTAACGGCAACGGACACGGAAACGGAAACGGTTACAATGGAAATGCCTACGCCAACCATGCATCCTCTCCGAACAACGGAAACGAAAAACAGTACGATTTCGACGGTCTGCTGGTAGGAATCGGCGTGCTCGAAATCATGCTTGACGGTTATGGTTTCCTGCGTTCGTCTGATTACAACTATTTAAATTCGCCCGACGATATTTATGTGTCGCAATCGCAAATCAAACTGTTTGGGCTGAAAACGGGCGATGTTGTGGAAGGCTCAATTCGTCCGCCAAAAGAAGGCGAAAAATATTTTCCGCTCGTCAAAGTAGAACAGATTAACGGACGCAACCCCGAATTTGTGCGCGACCGTATTCCATTCGATTACCTGACGCCGCTCTTTCCCAACGAAAAATTCCGTCTGACACGCGGCTATCGCGACAATTTATCCACGCGCGTTGTCGATTTGTTTTCCCCCATCGGAAAAGGCCAGCGCGGATTGATAGTAGCCCAGCCTAAAACAGGCAAGACTATGTTGCTCAAAGATATAGCCAACGCCATTTCCGAAAATCATCCGGAAGTTTATATGATAATTCTGTTGATTGACGAACGTCCGGAAGAAGTTACCGACATGGCGCGAAGTGTAAATGCAGAAGTAATTGCTTCCACCTTCGATGAACCGGCCGAACGGCATGTTAAAATTGCCAGTATCGTACTGGAAAAATCCAAACGACTGGTAGAATGTGGTCACGACGTGGTGATACTGCTTGATTCCATTACGCGACTGGCACGTGCATACAATACGGTTTCGCCAGCATCGGGCAAGGTGCTGTCGGGTGGTGTCGACGCCAATGCGTTGCACAAACCCAAACGCTTTTTCGGCGCAGCCCGAAACATCGAAAACGGCGGAAGTCTGACCATTATTGCTACTGCACTGATTGATACTGGTTCGAAAATGGATGAAGTTATTTTCGAAGAATTTAAAGGCACAGGTAACATGGAATTGCAGCTCGACCGGAAACTGTCGAACAAACGAATTTTTCCCGCTGTCGATATCACGGCCTCAAGCACACGCCGCGACGATTTGCTGCTCGACACCGATACGCTGAACCGCATGTGGATTTTACGGAAATACCTCGCGGACATGAATTCTATCGAAGCGATGGAGTTTCTCCTGGACCGTTTTAACAAAACATCCAGCAATGAAGAATTTTTATATTCCATGAACGATTGATAACGATTGAATATGAATATTGCAGATGCGTATGATTTTATCATAAAATTGACAGCCAACAACAACCGCGAATGGTTTAATGCACACAAGGCAGAATATGAACAAGCCAAAACTGCGCATGAAGAATTTATTTCACTGCTGATTACAAAAATCGCCCTTTTTGACGAAGACATCAAAGGCGTGAATGTTAAGGAATGTACATTCCGCATTTACCGCGACACCCGTTTTTCGCCCGATAAAACGCCCTACAAAAACCATCTGGGCGCCTATATCGCCGCGCAGGGAGGACGCAACAGCGAACGCGCCGGTTACTACGTCCACCTCAGCCCTGACGAAAATTTCGTTTCTGGCGGTGTTTATTGTCCGCAACCTGCAATATTGAAAGCGCTTCGCAACGCCATATATAATAATGTGGAAGAATACCTGGCGCTCGTCAACCGAAAAGATTACAAACAGTATTTTACGGAATTTTTTTCCGATTCGCTGAAAACCTTGCCACGCGGTTACCCAAAAGATTTTGAACATGCCGATTTGCTGAAATGTCGGCATTATTCACCAGCGGCGCCACTGCCAAACGACATGTGGAGAATGCCCGACTGCATGGACGAAATCGTAAAACGTCTCAACGTGTTGCATCCGTATAATAAATTCATGAACTTTACAATTGACGAATGCTTATTGCATATTGCTGAACGAAATTGACTTCTTATAAACATTTAATACCTTATAATTATGATTGTTAGCTCATTAGATTGTTCAGAACGATACGAAAGTTTACATCCACTGTTTAAACAGGCATTCGATTTTCTGAAAACCACCGATTCTTTTACCGACTGTGGAAAAACTGTTTTGACGGAAGCCAAATCGCATGTAACCATTAGCAAACAGCCTGCAAAAGGTTATGGAAAAACCAAACTGGAAACACACAACCGTTACATCGACATTCAAATGGTGCTTGACGGCGAGGAGCTGATCGCCTGCGAGCGACGGGAAATGTGTTTCAGTGAAGGCGAATATGACGCAGAAAAAGACATTACTTTTTACAATGACGATTGTAGTTTTTATGTTCGGCTGCATCCAAGGGAGTTTGTCATTTTTTTTCCGGAAGACGCCCATGCGCCTCTTTCTGGAGAAGATCTGGGACTGATAAAAAAGGCAGTAGTGAAAATACTGATTTAAAACATTAAACGTATGCTTAATCTGATAAAAAACGATTCTTGGCTCGAACCGTACCAAAAAGCCATTGAAGGACGCTATCAACAGGTGTTGAAAAAAGAGAGGGAACTGACAGAAAACGGAAAACAGTCGTTGTCCAACTTTGCTTCCGGCTACTTGTATTACGGCCTGCACCGTACCGACAAGGGCTGGGTTTTTCGCGAATGGGCGCCCAATGCGCAGGCAATCTATCTGACAGGAACTTTCAATGGATGGCAGCAGCGCGAAGATTACAAATTGACGCGCCTGACCAGTGGCAACTGGGAAACCTGTCTGCCCGACACAGCTATACATCACGGCGACTTGTATAAACTCATCATCCACTGGGATGGCGGTTGGGGCGAACGTATTCCTGCATGGGTGCGCCGTGTGGTACAGGATCCACACACAAAAATCTACAGCGCACAAGTCTGGTGTCCCGAAAAAC
>JAITHZ010000044.1 GCA_031279795.1 Bacteroidales bacterium | reverse complement strand
TTGGAGGAATAGGCGTCGTCGTTGCAGGAGACAATTGCCAGCAATAAAAGCAACAATAGTGCGCCGTGCGCCGTGCGTCGTGCGTTGCATATAAACATGATTATCTTTTTCATTTTAATTCTGTTATTTAGGTTTAATAGTTTTTTTAATCTAATAATGTTATGGAGTCAAATTGGAATCTGGCTCTGTAATCAGTGTCCATCCATTGACGGTGACTTGAATGACTATGCTGCCGTCTTGCCCATCTTCAAAGTTAATCCGAATATCGTACACATGATTTTTTGTAAAATCATTTGTCGGATGAGCAGCAAGGATGAGATCAATCAACCGGTTGTTGGTCCATTCGGCCGACGGGAAGATTGTGTCCCGTGTCACTTCGTTAACAACAGTAAGCAGTGGCGTCCGGTGTCCGGCGTCCAGCTTCAGAACGGACAGCGAGGTGGACAGCTCGTTCGACGCAGCCGTGAACGCGACACGTCTTCGGTATGAAAAATCGCCACACGGGGCAATGCTGTTGTCGAACCGGTAAATACCGTTGTTGTCGGTGATTGAAATGTGGTAGCTGTCGTTGGTGCGTTCAAGTCCAGCAACAGTTACGTTGACCGTGTTGTTGTTTTGCACCAGAGGAATTGTCACAAGATTTTCGCGCACCGGTTTCAGTTCTCCGTCGACATGTCCGTAGAGCATGAGCGGAATCCTTGTCGTTTCCAGGTTGATATCTCTGGTAGTTGGAATGTTCATCTCAAGCAATGCCTGCTCTTTTGCGGCTCTTGTCCTGGTATCGTCATCAAGATGCGTAATTGAATAGAGCGAATACACATTACTCCATACCACGAAATTGTATTTACCGGTCAGCAAATCAACCTCAGGAGTGTAGATTTTATCTAATTCAGGCGTTTCGGGCGACCATGAAGTCAGATAATTTCCATTTTCATCGAAAATGAAAACCGTCACTTTGTGCAATTCCTCTGCTTCCCAATTGTTGTACTCTGGGTCGCTGGTAAATTGTACAAGCAGGGTGGTCGGGCACTCCGACATGTCTTCTTTGATGCAGGATACGAGTGTCAGCAGGCAAATTGTTATAACAATATGGTTTATGCTCCTCATTATGTTTACTGTTAATGGTTATGGTACCAAATTATATTCATCGGCGATCACTGTCCATGGCGTAACAGTGATGTTAGCATCAATTTCCGTATCGGCCGGAGGCGGATTGTCTGGATCAGGCACAGAGGGCAGTGCGCGTCCGGGCGCCATTATCCGGTTAATCACACACTGATGGTAATCGTTGCGCTGCACATCCCAACTGTTGTTTTTGTTCAGAAACATGTCCCAATAACATTTGCCGCCAGTATATTTCACAATATTGGCGTCATTTACCGGAATCGCGTTTGTCGTAGCATAATCCACAGCTATGCTGTATGTTGTAAAAAACAGCAATTCATTTTCCGGACGTGGAACAGCGATGAGCCAGAAATCAACCGGCGAGGTTATTCCCAACGCCGTTGCGTGTTTGTTGACAAATCGCGTTCCTTCTTTCACAACAATCGAATCGGGTGTAAACACCGCGCGTACCAGCACACGGGTAATCTCCTTTTTCCGATGCAGTTCCGAGGTGTTTTCCGAAGCATACAAGGCATTGTAGGCGGTAATTTGTGAAATATTCGCCTCGTTTATTGGCACAAAACTGTAGGCTGCGTCGTTTGTTTCGTCATATCGGGGCAAAAATTCGTTCGGATTGAAAGCAGCGCCGCTCCAGTTTGGATCGTGCTTGTCGTCGGGCTGTATCAGAAACGACCGCTGGTTGAAATTCGCAACGGCAAAGACGATGTTTTCTGTTTTTCCGGCTGCGCCACCGGTTTCCAACGATGGCGATTTTTCGACCGTAATTTTTGCCGTCAAGCGTTTTATCGGAACTGTAAGCACATTTTCCGAAGCCTGTTTTTTCACCTCGCAAGCAATCAGCGGACTGGTCATTGCCAGAGCGTTTGCTGTAACCAAATCGTTTACTGTCAATGTTTGCGGAACTTGAGTCAATTCGTTCGACATGCCGTTTTTCAGTTTGTCGACAAGAGGTGACGGCAGATTGACGCCAACGAAAATTTTCTTTTCACCAGTTGCTGCCGGAATTTGGGTCGATACGTAAACGCCGTCCTTCCACTCACCCTGAATGGCCGTTTGTGATTCGCAAAAACCCTGCGGAGTGTAGATAAACACATTCGCCGTTTCGATTTTCACCTCTTTTTCAGTAGCATTAGGGTCGCCGCCTGCACGGAGGTGCTCAACGGCGGGAAACGCCAGCTTTATTGTCAATTCTGACAGTATACCCGTATCGGGTGTTTCTATTCCGTTGTCGGAACTGATGCAACCTGCAAGCCCAATCATGCAGATGGCGTAACCAATTGATTTTTGTTTTAATATCGTAATTTTCATATTTATTTCTGTTTTTCAATGATTATTTTTGTCCTTGATATTTTTCGTATGCTTTTTTCAATTCTTTTAATGCCAACAGATTGTATTCGGCCTCAGCATCGCCACGCTCGTAAGCCTTTCTCAACATCCGTTCGGCGTCATCAAACTGAAGTCGGCTTGCATAAACAATTCCCAGATTGTTCCAGCATTCGGGTTCGTTTTCGTACTTTCCGAGCAGTTCGCTCGCGCCCTCATAGTCGCCGGTCATGATCATGGCGGCAGCTGCGTTCAGGTTGGCATACTTGTCGTATGGAAAAACCTTGTAGGCGATGTTAAACAACTCAATAAACTCGTCGCTGCCTTTCCTGTAAGTGTTGGCAATTACATACATTTCCTTGAGGCTTAGCATTTGCGGCCTGGTTTTCAGCATCTCTTTCCCTTTTTCTACGGTAAACTCCGGAACCTCGTATTCGATCTGGTAGTCGGACCGGCGCAAATACGGGAACATGTACTCTTTCATGTAGCGATATGGACGACCATCGTCAAGGTCCATCAGTCGTTTTTCCCGTCCGTCGAAAATACCAACCGACTGCATGATACGAAGCGCTTCATCTTGATAGGGCATTCTCCTGTCATCTTCCACCATTTTATACAGTGTTTCCCAGTCTTCGCCCTCTCCGGTTGAGGAAAGCATATCGCCCGACACCCTGTAGCGTGTCTGAATGTAGGAACGCAAGGCCTCCGCCCGTCGCTTGGACAGTGTCAGGTTGCTTTCGTACGTTCCTTCCGGCGATGCGTATGCTTTTATATAAATATGAGTGATGACAGCCGTCGGTTCGCCTTTTACAAAGTGCAGGCTCTGTTCAATCTTATCCAGTTCCTTTCTGTTGTCGTACAGGTCGGGCAGCACGTCCCATTTGGCTGTTTTGAAAATCAAATAGGCCTGACCGTTTTCGTTGCGTTTCTTGGGAGATTCGCGCGGCGGATCGGTGAAATGTGGCGATGGCCGGTAGGCATAATCGAACTTGCCCAAATCGAATCCAATACGGCTGGCAATCACAGTTTCCTCATAATCACGCTCGCCTCCGCCACACCCGCAAAGATCTTTCATCAGCAGCAGCCGCGATTCCTTCATCCATTGATTAGACTGGTCGAAGGGTATTTCTTTCGTGTAACGGACAGTGGCTCGCTGCTGTCGTTTCGGCGTAACGCCGACGGAATATGGCTTTTCGACCGCCCTGTTTCCGGTCAACCGGAGAGAACGTTTGTAGAGCTTGTCCCGTTTTTTGCCATTGACAAGCACTGGCGGAAGAGTGAGACTTTCGTCCGTTTCCGCCGACGCCAGCTTGGGCGTCAGCGTCAACTGTTCATTTGCCGGAATTTCTACACCATTCAGGATAATATCGAAATCAATCAGTATTGTTTTCGCATTCATTTTCGACCGGTTATTTTCGACCGAAACATGTTCCAGCGTCTTGTCCTGGCCATAACTGTACAGCGTCGCCCCAAGGATAAAAAGCATGAACGATGTTCTTACATAATTTCTGAGTTTCATCATAATTTCTTATTTAATAATGTAAATTAACGTGATGCCAACCTGCGTCAAGCCAAAATAATGCTTTTGCTCAGTACGGATAAATTCCCCACACGATTCGCAGTAATAGACGTCGTAATCCAGAAAGGCATAACCTGCTCCTATCGAAGCCTCAAGGTTCCAGCGGGTTCCCAGATAGAACTGATACCCGTATGAAATACCTCCTCCGTAGAGATTGCCTTGATAACGATATTGCTTCGTATGGTCGGTACCCACGCCGCCGACATTGAAAAATGCGTAATTGGCGTTTAATCCCAGATAATGCCCGGAAAACGGTTCACAAGCCCACCAGCGTAATTCGGGCTGCGCGAGAATGAATTTAAACTTTTTATTGTCTTCAAACAGCCACGGATTGTAAACGACCGGCAGTTTCAGTGTAAAACGCTTTCCGGTTTTAAATTCCATTCCCAAATTCATGCTTGTTGTCGCATCATACAGCAAATTTGTGCTAAGCGCAAAAACCGGAGTTGAGTACTTTGCCCAATTTATGTCTGTTATTTCTATTCGTTGTTCCTGCGATTTGAGTTGAATAAAAACAGACAGCATGAAAAAAACAAGCGCGAATCGATACTTAAATCGACATCTAAACTGATTCATAAGCGCTGAGTTAAGTTGCGTTTATTGATAAGCTTCGTTTCTGATTTGTCCTGGCGTCTTTCCCAGTTTCTTCTTACAGAATTTATTGAAATAGGAAAGCGACTGAAATCCATGTTCCTCCGAAATATATTTCAGTGGTTTATTGGTCATTTGCAAATCAAAATAAATCAGCCTGAGCCTTTCTTCGTTTTTCCAGCGCAAAGGCGTAGTTCCCATTATTTGTTTGAAACGATGGTGGAAGCCCGAAAGCGAAGCATTATTTGCTTCTGC
>JAITHZ010000011.1 GCA_031279795.1 Bacteroidales bacterium | reverse complement strand
CGTGCGCCTGTTATGGCTGTCAAACGGTTGTTCCAATCTATTTGACTTTTAAGATAGCGTTCAAAACGCATATCTGTTTCTTCTAATTTGCGATAAAATGCTAAAAATAATTGTTTCATATCTCTAAAATTTTCCGCAAAGATACGAAATGCATTCTATAAAACACAAAAATATTTGTTTTTTATATTTTGTAGAATACAAAATGAGGTTTTATGTCTCTTTCAGAAAATCAAAACAAAAAAACCATTTAGGAATAAAAAATTAATAACTTGTAACAGGAAGTCCCTGTATTTGTGTCAAATGGCTATTTTACATTTATTAACAAATATTCACAACTTCAAATCGCTGAAAAATAGTCATTTGACACAAATGACGATCGTGTCAGCTTGGCGATTTCATAGCCAAATGACTATCTGCGGGACTTGCTTTTCCGAAACTGTTCTATTTTGTTTATTTGGCATCCCTTAATAAGAGGTTTCAAAACTCCACTGAAATCATAACAGTTGCAAGTTGCGCAAAAACAATTTATCTTTGCACAAAAATTGAAAATAGCATTCTTTTTTTTGTAAAAAACACGAATACGACGAAATTCATTTGCTAATAAATAAAATTAACTTATAAGGTTACCCATTAACACAGATTTTTGTTTTACAAAAAATGCAATTATTTCTTTATTTTTTTAACATATAACGCGACTAATTGAAAATAAATTGTGGAAAATATCCTTGAACATTTGCCAACTGTGTCGGTAATCATACCGAATTACAATCACGAAAAGTTTCTGAACCAACGGATAGTGTCGGTGCTGAATCAGACTTATCAGGATTTTGAAATCATTTTGCTGGATGACAAATCGACAGATAACAGCATGAGTATCATCAATCAATACAAAGATAATCCGAAGGTTACAAAAATATGCGTGAATGATAAAAACAGCGGAAATGTATTCCGTCAGTGGAATAAGGGCATAGAGATGGCTCAAGGTAAGTATGTGTGGATAGCAGAAAGCGATGATGTAGCTTCGCCATATTTTTTGGAAGTTTTGGTTTCGCTGCTGGATAGCCATCCCGACGTTGGTATTGCTTTTTCACAATCAATGATTATTGATGAAAATGGCGAAGAAATAGAAATTTGCCGGAAATTTATCACCGACCAGGAATTTCCAAAATGGCAGCAATCATACATCAATTCAGGAAAAGACGAATTAAGGCATATGGTAAACAAAAATACAATACCTAACGCCAGCGCCGTACTGTTTCGAAAAAACGATTATCTCAAAGCAGGAATGGTCGACGCCGGATTTATTGCTGTTGGAGACTGGATTACGTGGGTGAAAATACTTGAAATTTCCAATATTGCCTTTGTGTCCGACTGCCTGAATTATTTCAGAAGGCATCAGAAAGAAATGACTTATCATCCGGATATTGTCTATTTACGAAGACTTGTATTAGAACGGGTTAACGTGGTAAAATATGTTGGAAACATACTCCATGAAAATGTACAAAACTATATCAATGAGTATGTTGGATTATGGATTTATTATCATTTTTTTATCGGGAAACAAGGCTGGCTGAAAACCTGCTTTCGATTTCCGCCTTTTGCTCCTGTGGCAAAGAAAATACGTTACCCTCTGGCGTCGGTTATTTTTATTGCGAACTGTAAGTACAATTTCATTGACAAGATAAAAAAGAAAATATATAGATAGATATGTAAAATTCCTAATTCCTAATATTCTTAATTCTTAATTCATAATTCATAATTCTTAATTCTATTGAAAACACTCTCTGTTTTTTTACTAATTTTGCATCGTTTTTTTGATGAACAGATGAAACCAAACGATAATTATATAACCAGCCTGTCTGACAGCATTTTCAGAGATATCTCTGCCGTTTCAGACACATTGGGATTTGAGACTTACATTATTGGCGGATATGTGCGGGATATTTTCCTGAATCGCCCGTCGAAAGACATTGATATTGTTACAGTGGGCAGCGGGATTTCTTTGGCAGAAGCGCTGGCAGATAAATGGAAAAAAAAACACGTACATTTGTCTGTTTTCAAGAACTTTGGTACAGCACAGCTGAAATGGCTTGATGTCGAAATCGAACTTGTTGGCGCACGAAAGGAATCTTATCAGCGTAATTCGCGCAAACCGATTGTTGAGGATGGAACGTTGGAGGACGACCAGAACCGACGCGATTTCACCATCAACGCATTAGCATTGTGCCTGAACGGGAATCGTTTTGGAGAACTGCTTGACCCGTTTAATGGATTGCAGGACATCCAAAACAGGATTATTCGCACACCGTTGGACCCCGACATAACCTTTAGCGACGACCCGTTGCGTATGATGCGTGCAGTTCGCTTTGCTACCCAGCTGAATTTTACTATTTTACCCGAAACATTTAAGGCGCTTTTCCGAAACAGAGAACGCATCGGAATCATTTCTCAGGAACGTATTACGGATGAGCTAACCAAGATTGTTGCCGCACCGAAACCCTCTACCGGATTTCAACTGCTGGATAAATGTGGTCTGCTGGACATTATTTTCCCTGAACTGACCGCATTGAAAGGTATTGAAATCCGGCGCGGAAGAGGACATAAAGACAACTTCCTTCATACGCTGGAAGTGCTGGATAACGTAGCCGAAATCAGCGATAACATCTGGCTGCGCTGGGCGGCCATTTTCCACGATATTGCCAAACCGGTGACAAAACGCTGGGACGATGCGCTTGGCTGGACTTTTCACAACCATAATTATATAGGAGAAAAAATGACATTCCAACTATTCAAGCGTATGAAATTTCCGCTGAATGAAAAGTTGCGTTATGTCCAAAAATTAGTTTCTTTGCACATGCGTCCGATTGTGCTGGCAGAAGAAGAAATTACGGATTCGGCCATCCGCCGCCTTCTGTTTGACGCTGGCAACGATATCGACGACCTGATGATGCTTTGCGAAGCCGATATTACTTCGAAAAACCGTGAAAAAGTTAAACGTTATCTTGAAAATTTCCAGCTGGTTCGCAGAAAACTGAAAGAAATTGAAGAAAAAGACCGCATCCGGAATTTTCAGCCTCCTATTGATGGCGAGGAAATTATGAAACTGTTCAACTTACAGCCATCCCGCGAAGTCGGAATAATCAAAACAGCTATTAAAGACGCCTTGCTGGACGGCATTATTCCGAATGAATATGAGGCTGCATACCAATTTATGATGGATTTCGTTGCAAACATGGGACTTAAAGACAAGTGATTAGTGATTAGTGATTAGTGAATATGAATAATCTCACTGCAGCCATTTTCATAGGTATTCAAGCCAGTGGCAAAACTTCGTTTTATACGCAGAATTTTGTTAAAACACATATTCGGATTTCGCTGGATATGCTGCATACACGGAATAAAGAATGGCAATTAATCAATACTTGTCTGCAAATGCCTCATTCGTTTGTGGTTGATAATACCAACCCGACAAGGGCGGAAAGAGCAAAATATATCCAACAGGCAAAAGCAGCAGGATTTCAGATTATTGGATATTATTTTCAGTCGAAAATAAATG
>JAITHZ010000347.1 GCA_031279795.1 Bacteroidales bacterium | reverse complement strand
CAATGTCTTACGACAATATGCACAACATTGTTTCCAAAAAACAACATTTGCAGCAAAGCAATATTGTTTTTGATGGCACGCTGAAAGCAGGATATGAACTGACGTACAATTATGGCGCTAAACCTTTTCAAATAAGTACGTTGCAAGATGAAAATTATAGAACCGAGGGTGATGTAGCGAATGAAATTAAATTCAGATGGTAGAAATCAGCGCGTTGGCTATGCCGGATTCAAATTAGGTAAAGTAGATTTTAGTTTTTACAATGATGTAATCCCTGTCTTAGGAGACCAAGATGACCGATGGTGGACAGGTGGCGGTGCGTTAAACATCGGCAATTTTTCATCGGCTACAGATGTATTTACAGGAATCAGAGATCCGAATTCGTATCATCCAGAGAAAAAGGGTATTGATAGATGGGATCCAGCTCCAGGAAACCCTGCAGGCGGCAGATTTGATACATATATGCAATCTGCATATAATCAACAACTTAATTCGGAACAAACGATATATGGTCTACGTGGCCTTGGTAATACATCTATCAGTTTCGTAATTCATGGGCAGCAGATGTGGAGCCAGGATATTATTCATAATAATTTTGGACTACCCAGTTTACCCATCATTGAATACCTAAACCGAAATCGCTTATTTCATTCAACTGCTGGGACAACTTATGGAATATGGATAAATACAGGATCTGGACGATGAAAATAAACAAAAGCAAAAAAATCTATGTGTTACAAATTAATATCATTAATAATAACAATTACTTTTCTAAGTTCATGCAAGAGTTTAAGACACGAATTCTTATATGAAGAGCATGGAAAATCTACAATAGCTGAAAATTTAAATAATCTTAACGGATGTTACAGTAATTGCCCCAATGCGGTATGCTTTGAGGGAAAAACTACTGATACAGATAAATCTATGAATCCGCCATTAGCAGACATGCTTCTTGTTACTAGATTTGGTACAAATGAGTCAGGAAAAGCCGGTCCTTATCATGGAGAAATAGGAATTGAAGTACTCTCTAAACAAGAAATTAAAGTGACTTCGTTCGTGGATGGAACGAAGTCAAAAACAAAAATTTATAAAGGTAAATTTATTAATAACTATTTTTCAATTAATCAGGAAAGATTTTTTTTCGCTATACCGCCACTAGTATATACTTATCAAGTGCATAAAGTTGATATAGGCTTAACTGCAGAAGGAGATTTGGTTGTATACCTAAGCTACTATTCATTTGGAGGGATATTTGTCTTTATGGGGGAAAGCATATTTGGATATGAAGTTTTTTTTAAGAAATTGGAATAAATAACCAATTATGTGTATGATTAAAAGAAATAACGTATCCCGATCATCCTGAAAATAATGTAACATAAAACGCATCCTACACCCGCGTAGGCCGCCTGATGCTTCAGGAAGACGCCACCGGCGCGCAGGAATTTTTCTATGACCGGTTAGGAAACATTAACAAAACACGACGCACCGTAATCATCCCCAATCAAGCCATCGCTACGTACGTAACCGAATGGCGCTACGGCAGCTGGAACAGAATTACCGAAATGATTTATCCTTATTTAGAGAAAATTACCTATTCGTATAATCTTGGCGGACTGTTAGACAACGTAAAAGGCTACAAATCCTACACGTATGGATACGTACGTAAAATTGGCTACGACAAATTCGAGCAACGTACGTACATGAAATACTGCAACGGCGCCGAAACAAATTACACGTATGACAACGAAAGACGGCGTTTGAGCAACTTAACAGTTTCAACGCCCACGAGCGGACAGATAATGAATAATGCTTATACATTTGATGCAGTAGATAATATCTTAAGCGTTAAAAATCAAATACCTGCGCCAGCCTCTGGCATGGGACATGATTATTCGTACGATGGTTTGTATCGTTTAATTTCAGCAAATGGCTCATACACAGGAACAAACAGTAAAGTTGCAAATTATTCATTAGCAATGTCTTATGACAACATGCACAACATTGTAAGCAAAAAACAGCATTTGCAGCAAAGCAATATCGTTTTTGATGGCACATTGAAAGCTGGGTATGAATTGTCGTACAATTATGCCGACAAACCATTTCAAATCAGCACATTGCAAGATGAAAATTATCGCACGGAAGGGGATGCCGAAAAAGATAAAATTATTAATGAACATGCTTATGAATACGACTTGAATGGAAATCTTATTTATGTAAACACTTCCAAAGTAAAGCAAAATAACACAAACGAAAGTGGTTCTGGAGAGAAAAAATATTTATGGGATGAAGAAAATAGATTACTTGGAGTAAACATAAATGGGCTTATATCTTCCTACAGCTACGACGCAGGAGGAGAACGAGTTATCAAAACTTCTGGCGATGACGAAGGAATTTTTGTAAATGGTATTTTCAGCGACGCACGCACTTCGACTGATAATTTCACTGCATACATCAATCCGTACCTTGTTGTAACTCGTGGAGGGAATTATACAAAACATATCTACATTGGCTCGCAAAGAGTTGTTTCCAAATTAGGAGATTTGGACAGCTACGGCCAAGATCCGCGCCGAATTGCATACGCAGGCTCGGAAGTTGATCATGCAGGTAAATATAAAGAAGTTCAAGAAACATTATTTTCTGATTGCCAAATTTTTGTTATTCATTCATAAATTTTTTTACTGATGATATAAAAGTCCATAAATCATATAATTACAAATAAATCCGCAGCAGTGAGGCAAAGTTTTAGTAATTATTTGAAATTACGAAAATAATATTCACAAGTTTATCACTAATTACTTGCTATCGTGCGATATAGTAATCGGCAATTTTTTCCAGTTTCTTTTTCAGCCATTTTTGTGAACAGATAAACAAAAACAGTTTCTGAAACGCCGGATGGTAAAAAATGCGTGAATAACGAATCAGCTTTTGGATTCTTTGGATAATCCCTTTGTTTACAAGCTGAAACGAGATGTCTTCCAGAATGGCCGTTGCAGCATTTTCGCCGGTTTTCAGTGCATAGTACAGGCCTTCGCCCGAAATTGAATCAACGTAACCGCCGGCATCGCCTGTCAGCAGGATATTTTTCCGGAACGGATAATCCAGTTTGTCGAACATCGGAATGTAAGCGCCTTTCAGTTTACCAGCATCGTTCAGTCCTGTTTTATGTATTTCGTTGTTGAAACGGCTTATATTCAATCCCTCAAAGCTATAGCCCACCACGCTGCCCTGTGGATTGGGGAATACATACCCGTAGCCCCAAGTATAACTTCTGTCGAAAAACACCTGAATGTCGGGCACGGATTTATCGCTGTTTTTCTTTTCCATTGCCAGCATACCTTTAGGAGTATCTGGCTGTAAGTATTTGCGAACAAAGCTGTTGGCGCCATCAGCTCCTACCAGTGTATTGCACAGGAGCGTTGTGCCGTCGTGCAAGACGAGGCAGATTTTTTCACCGGTTTCTTCGATTTTGGCGACTCGGGCTACAAGAAATTTTCCACCAGCTTGTCGATAAGCAGAAAGTAATGTTTCATCAAAAACGTTGCGTACCACAGTGCGTATTTCTTTTTTTAGAGAAAATGCGGTGATGAATTTTCTGACTGTGCGTATTTCTATTTTTCCAATCGAACGATATTCATATTGCAATCCGTCGAACAGTTTATCAATCAGCTCGTATGCTTTGGGCGTCAGTCCTCCGCCACAAATTTTTTCACGCGGGAAGTTCATTTTGTCGATTAGCAGACATTCAACACCTGCTCGCTGCAATTTATACCCACAAGCCACACCACTCGGACCTGCACCAAGAATTATTACCATTTTATATTAATTATTGACAATTCCTAATTCTTAATTCCTAATTCTTAATTCTCCATACATTCCCTTTTTCAAGTATCCATCGTTTTTGATGGCAATTTTTACGGCATAGACAAGATTTGTCCGTTCGTTGCGGGTGCGTACGGTTTTGGGCGTAAATTCCGCTTTATCGGATATCCAAGCAACGATTCCAGCATATTCCCTGCTGTTGTTTTCACCAAAATCGGCATATACGTTAACTGTTTGTCCGAGTTTTAATTGTGTTAACTGACCAGCTTCGATGTAAGCGCGAAGGTAGATATTTTTCATATCGGCTACTTTAAACAGCGGCTTGCCCTGTAGGGCGAGTTCTCCGGCTTCGGCGTATTTTGCCAGCACTGTGCCGTTTATTGTTCCGGTGATGATTGACTTGTGTATCAAGTCGTTCAGTTGAGCAATCTGGATTTCGAGTCCAGAACTTTCTGCCGAGATGCTGGAGTTGGTGTTTTGCAACATTTCGGTTTGCGCTGCCACTTGTTTTTCCAGCACAAGGATCTGCGCGCGGATGTCGTCTACCTGTTTCTGATTTCCGACATGCATGGCTGCCAGATTTTCAAACCGTTTCAATTCGTTTTTCTGCGAGGCGATTTGCTGGTTAAGCGCCGCAATTTGCTTGGGTATGTCAGTTTTACGACTTTGCAGCGCTTTCAAGCTGGCCTGCAGCTGCATTTTTTTCAGGAACAGTTGCGTGGTATCAATATATCCAGCCTCAAAAGTGGCAGAAATTTCGTCGCCTTCGTTCAGATCCAGTCGCAGAATTTTACCCGTTGCTTCAGCAGATACGAGCACTTCGGTCGCCTCGAAAACACCGGTTGCGTCCGAGTGTTTTTTTTCGTCTCCACAAGCAAACAGCAATACAGCTATTAAACTTATTATCAGTCTTTTCATTGTTTTCATTGTTCGTATTCATTTGTTATAAATTTACGATTATAAACGGCCAAAAGCCATTCAAGTTCATGCTGAATTTTGTCCTGCCTGGCCAAATCTTCCGCAGTAATGTCGCGCATCAGGTCGGTGACGGTTGCTGTACCATTGGCTACTTTCGCTTCAGTAGCCTGTTTCAGTCTGTTGCGCAGCGCGATGATTTCGTCGTCTGTTCTCAGCAATTCACGGTTTTTCGTTATTTCGCTGTTTTCGCGGGATACTTGCAGGCGGGTGTTGAACAAAAATGTTTCCCGCAAAGCGTTGATATTTTCCCTGTTGATTTCAATCGAACGAATATCGTTTTTTTTCGTATATAAACTGCTGAAATTCCACGATATGCGTATTCCGCCAACGTAGTATCCCGAAAATTCATCCTTGAGCATGTTCAATCCGGGGCGTCCGTATCCGCCGGTAATAAACAGGCCGACTCGCGGCATTGCACCGGCTTTTATTGCCAGCTTTTGCGCATCCAGACCGGATAATTGCGCGTTAAATAATTGCAGTTCGGGACGGTTGAACGTATCCATGCCGCCTTCCTCCTCGTCTTCAGGGTGTTGCAATATATCGCGCTCAGATATGGATTTGCCGGTCAGCAGTGAAAGCATTTCCAGAAAGGCTTTTCGGCTGGATGCCAGTCGGATTTGTGTTTGCCTGACGTTCAACTGTTCAACACGCACCACGTCGAGGTCCGCCAGATTAGCCAGCCCGTTTTGCCGGTATCCATCCACCCGTTCATAATTTCGTTGCAGTTCAGCCAACAACAGTTCCGTTTGGGCAAGTTTGGCGTCAAGCGATAAGATGCCGAAAAAAATCTGATTTACCCGCTCTTTGATCGCATATAAATCCACTTCCAACTGCGACTGCTCAATTGTGGCGCCCGTCTTTATCAATTCTTTTTTTGCATGGATAAGACCGCCATCCCATATTGTCTGATTCACGTCGATGGTTGCTGCATACTGATCTTTGCTGATATGCGGAAGCTCAATGCCAGGCAGCTGGAGGGGAATCTCCGTCACTTCCGACTGGTATGCGGCCTTTGCCGATACCGAAACCTGTGGCAGATAGCCTTTGCCTGCGTTGTCTAAGCTATATGCTTTCAGCTTGTCAATCAGCATATAACGTGTGATCAGTGGATAATTTTCCCGCGCTTTCCGCTGACATTCCACTATGGTTAATTGAGCAAACGCGGTGTTTCCTGCGCCACACAATAATAATACAAATGTTATTCGAAATAAGTTCATAAATTTAGTTGGTGTTCTCCGTTTAAGTTATTTACTGTAGCTAAATTTTCAGACTGTTCAGTATCAGGCGAATATTATTTTCCCGTCGTTCGGTCAAAAATGCATCCATGTCACCGGTTATCGTATTGGCGCTGTCGGACAACAATTGCATGGCAACTATGGCGAAAACGTTGAGTGACACGGCATTCAATAAAACGTGGATTGCCGAATGCCAGCGAATATTTCCCCTGCGGACTTCTTCGTCAATTGCATCTTGCACATTCCCAAGCAATTTTATGATTTGCGGCTGAAACAACTTTTTGGCATGTGCCTTACGTTCTTCATCCGACAGAATCTCGCGGAGAATGAACATCGGCAACTTGGGATTGGCAACCAGAAAATCGAAATGCCAGCCGATAGCTCTCCGTACTTTTTCTTCCAGCGTTAATTCCTGCTCAAATGCGCTGATAAACGATTCGGCAAGCCTGCAGATTTTTTCCTCAAACACTTTATTGAACAAATTTTCTTTCGTTCGAAAATAATAATGCAACATGGCATGATTTACGCCGGCTAATCGGGCAATCTCTGTTGTTCTGGTTGATGCAAATCCTTTTGTCATAAACAGTTGTTCGGCTGCTTCCAGAATGGATTTTTCGGTTGTCGTATCGTGTTCACTCATTTGTTTAACTTCGCTATTTAACAAAATTGTCAGGTCACAAAAGTATTCATTTTCCAGATAACAAGTGTATTTTTTTATTTATTTAACTATTTTCTATGTATGGGCATTGATTTATTGATTCAAGAAGACAAGTAAATTAGAAATATTAACTATTATGTAAAATTTTTGCAAATTAAGGAGCAGTATAAAAAGAAAAGAGTAATGACATTACCTTTGCAGAAATGTAAAAAAGCAGCAAAAAAACAGTCAGTAAAATAATATACGATGTAGACAATGTATAATTATATTTGCTCCGTTATCACCTTATCACCGGTCACTATCTTCCAGCAACAGTTCGGGCTGCATAAACACTTTATTGAACAAATTTTCTTACGTTAGAAAATAATAATGCAGCACGGCATGATTTACGTCGGTTAATTGGGCAATTTCTGTCGTTTTGGTTGATGCATGACAGTGGCGGAGGCAAATTCGCCATTTATGCTTTAGTTTCCAATGACAAAACCCTTGCTTCCAATCAGATTGCCGTCAGTGAAAATATCAACTCTGTAATTGCCACTGAACAGAAATTCTTCTACTTGCCAGTATACGCATGTTTGCAAGTCTTCTCCTTCATATTCAACGATTTTACGGATAGAAAACGGGATGCTTTTGTTTTCATAACGGAAAAGGTTACCTGGATTTTTTATCAAAATATCGTCGTCGGGTTTGGCTATACGAACGTAAATTGCTTTTTCGCCTGTTTCGGCGGTAATGTTTTTAGTAATCGTAAAACAAATAGTTATCTGTGTTATATTTTTAACTTTTTTTTCTGTTTTCCCTTTTTTATTTACAGGAATTACAGAAATGCCGGTAGCGCTTAATTTTGAAGCTAATACAACTTTTTCCGTCAGAGTCTCTTTTTCCTGCGAGAGACGGGAAACGGTTTGTGTGGCCTGTGCATATTTTTGCGTTACCTCCCGATTCTGTTGTCGCAGTGTTTGGTTGGCTTGATTCAGCGAATCAATCTGAGCCACATACGATCGCATAACTATGCGCAGTGTCTCCAGTTCCTTCGTCAATTCCTTGATTCTGCGTGCGTTGGTCGATTTTACCGTTCTAAGTTCTTCCAGCAAGCGTTGGACTTTCGCTTTTTCGGCATCCAGCAGATAAAGCAATGAATCGTTCTGGCTGTCAATCTTGTATGTGCTGTATTCAGACAATAGATTCTGGTAATTTTCTTCCAGACTTTCTTTCTGGGCGTCCATGATTTCACTCATTTCTCCGATTATTTCCGCCTGTTCTTGCAGTTTCGGGTAGACGGTCTGGAAAAAGTAAAAAATCAATCCACCAACAATCAAGATAAATATTGAGGCTATTGCAATAAAAATCGGTTTTTTCATATAAATTAAGATTTGTGGATTTTTCTATCTTTTCTGTAAATATGTGTTTTTATATTTTCCATATTTTCCAAGCCTCGAATGCTTGCAGCAGCAGCATTTCCAATCCGTTTTTTATGATTGTTCCCCTTTCTTTACCTTGTTGCAGAAATTTTGTTACTTCTGGATTATACAGTAAGTCATATAATAAATGTCTGGAAGTAAGTTCATTATATGGAATATCTGGAGCTTCATCAACCTTGGGATACATGCCTACTGGGGTTGCATTGACAATTACCAGGTAATCCTGCATGACTTTTCTGTTCAAGTCGGAATAGGCCAGTTGCCCTTTCATGGGCTTGCGCGACACATACGTTGGTGTAACTCCCAACTTTCGCAATGCGTACGCAATAGCTTTAGCTGCTCCTCCACTTCCCAGAATCAGCGCTTTTTGATGATACTCTTTCAGCATCGGTTCGATGGAATCCGAAAAACCGACAATGTCGGAATTGTATCCCTTGAGTTTCAACCCATTTTGTGTACGAATAAATTTGATTACGTTCACTGCACCAACCTCTTGCGTTGCCTCGTCCAGCTCGTCCAAGTACTTTATTACCTGCTCTTTATATGGAATTGTGACGTTCATACCCTGCAGATTCGGATTTGCTGCAATCAATGCATTAAACTCCCGTATCGTCGGAATCTCAAAATTGATGTATTCTGCATCCAACCCTTCCGATTTGAATTTTTTATTAAAGTATCCTTTTGAAGAAGAATGACTTAATGGATAACCGATTAATCCGTAAATAGCTTTCACTGTTTAAAAAAAATTTAATATATGTTCGCAAATAATATATTGTTAATATTTTTTATCGCTGTTTTTTTCACCAATATATAAGGTACAAATGCCACCTGTAATTTGCTGAAAGTGGACGTTTACATATCTGTTTTTTTGCATAATAGCCTGCATTTCTTTTCCTTGAATAAATGTGCTGACAGATGCTGGCAAGTAGGAATATGCGCGTCTGTTTCCCGCTATCAGCCATCCGGCAGTAGGTATAATCCATTTGGAATAAAATGTATACAACTGTTTTAGCAGAAATTTCTCCGGAATTGTCAATTCCAATATCATCAG
>JAITHZ010000312.1 GCA_031279795.1 Bacteroidales bacterium | reverse complement strand
TTTTCAGGCGATATTGCTGGTAAGCAAGTTCGCCGTAAACGGTAAAATAATCATCTGGCCAGCTGAGGCGTTTTCCGAAGCCGGCAGAAGCGCCAATCATTTCGAAGCGCGTATTCGGGTCGGCGTATGCATAAATCGACGACTGGTCGTAATAATTGTTATAATAATAACTGTTGTAATAATTACTGGCCATGGAGGTATTGTAGTTTGTATAGCGCGAATAGTAGGCTCCGAGCTGGAATGTGTTCGGGCGTTTGCCTCCAAACCATGGGTCGGAAAACGAAATGCTGTACGACTGGTAGTAACGTCCGTTTGTCTGTCCGCTCAGGCTCAGGGTTTGGCCGTCGCCTTGCGGCAAGATTCCGCCACGCCGCGAAGCTCCTGTTTTGAAGAGATTTCCGATGGAAAAGTTTGTAAAACGCAGTCCAAGTCGTCCCACAATACCGGTTTGTCCCCAGCCGAGTGAAAATTCCACCTGATCGTTTGATTTCGATTCGAGTTTGTAGGTAAGGTCAACGGTATTTTCGTCGAAATTCGGAGAGATGTCCGGAATAATATTTTCGGGATTAAAATGGTCAGTTTGAGCAATTTCGCGCAGAGAGCGCATAATGTCTTCGCGGCTGTAAAGAGCTCCGGGTTTGGTACGAAGTTCACGCCGTACCACGTGTTCGTAGAGCCGGTCGTTTCCGCGGATTTCAATTTTGTTGAACGAAAACTGTTTTCCTTCAAAAATACGGATTTCGAGGTCGATAGAATCATTTTCGACATTCACTTCCACCGGATCAATTTGCGAAGCCAGGTAACCTTCATTCTGATAAAGGTTTGCCACAGCGTCATCTTCGGTTCTCAGGCGTTCTGTCAGTTTTTTCTGGTTATAGACATCGCCCTGCGACAAACCCAGCACTTGATTTAACACATCAGTTGGATAAAGCGAATTGCCAACCCATTGAATTTTCCGCAGATAATACTTTTCGCCTTCTTCCAACGTTAAATATACATCGACCGTTTTTTCATTAAAAGCCACAACGCTGTCTTTTACAATTTGGGCGTCGCGATAGCCGAGCTCTTGATATTTTTCTATAATCAGTTCTTTATCCTTTTTAAATTCAGCGTCCACAAATTTTTTTGTACGAAACAGATTTTTAATATCTCCTTTTTCGTTTGTTTTTTTCATCGTTCGTTTTAACTTTCTATCCGAAAAAGCCACGTTTCCTTCGATATAAATTTTATGTACTTTTATTTTTTCTTTTTTATCAATTTTAATGTCAATAATGTCTTGGTTTTCGACGTTATTATCAGGCCGTTGAATGATTTCAACCGTTGCATCCTTGAAGCCCTTTTCGTCGAAGTATTTTTTGATATAAATTTTGGCGCGGTCTACGAGCGTAGGAGTAATCTGGTTTCCAGCAATTAAACCCAATTTGCTTACCAAGTCTTCGCGTTCCGATTTTTTCACGCCGGAATAGTTAATTTTTGATATTCGCGGACGTTGTTTCAATTTGATTTTCAAATAAATCTGTTCACCTGAAATTTTGGTAGCTCCAATGGTGACGTCCGAAAACAGGCCATGTCTCCAGAAACGTTTGATAGCGTCGGGGATTTCAGCGCCTCCGGGGAAGCGTATTTTATCGCCCACAGAGAGTCCTGAAAGGCCAATGATAATGAAATCGTCGTAATTGTCGGCTCCTTCCACTTCAATGCCAGCAAGCGTATAAATTTTAGGTTCATCGGCGTAGGATAACGTCGGGAGTTCATCGCGGGCGGGGATGCTGTCGGCAGGATGTGCCAAAACCGTTCCCGCCGCAAGTAGCATATAAGGAACGAAAAGTAACAGTTTTCTGTGCATGTAATTCATATATGTGTCGTTATATATAATACCTGAAAAATTAGAGTTGTTCGCTGGTCTTACCAAATCGGCGTTCGCGGTTCTGGAAATCAAGGATTGCCTTGACAAAATCGTCTTTTCCGAAATCAGGCCAGAATGTGTTGGTAAAATACAGTTCGGAATACGACAGTTGCCAAAGTAAAAAATTACTGATTCGAAATTCTCCACCGGTACGAATCAACAAATCGGGGTCGGGCATGTTTTTTGTAGACAGATGCGCAGCAATTGTCTGTTCGTCAATATCTTCACTTGCCAGGTTTCCTCGACTGACTTCCGCTGCGATTTGTCGTGTTGCAGCAACAAGTTCGCTTCGTGCCGAATAGCTCAACGCCAACACCAGCGAAAGGCCTGTATTTTGCGCTGTTTGTTCGATACATTTCAGCAGGCGTTGTTGGGTATAATCCGGCAGACTTTCAATAGCGCCAATGGTCAATAGCCGGATGTTATTTTTCATCAAATCAGGTGTTTCTTTTTCAATACCCCATACCAGTAAATTCATCAGGGCATCAATTTCTTCTTTTGGTCTGTTCCAGTTTTCTGTCGAAAACGTATATAAAGTAAGGTAAGCAATTTTCAGTTCGGTAGCGGCTTCGGTAGTCGCTCTTACTGCGTCGGTTCCTTTTCTGTGTCCTTCGCTCCTGTCAAGGCCGCGCATTTTAGCCCAGCGTCCGTTTCCGTCCATGATTATGGCTACATGTTTTGGAATTCGATTTTTATCTATTATTCCTTCACCCAACATATTATCTATTAACAATTTATTATTTACAAAATTCCGAACATGAAAAAAAATCATATGTGATAAAAAAAAATGTAAACTGCAACCAGTCTTTATTTTTGTACATTGCGCTTTTAATTTCATACGGGTCATTCAGCGAAAGTGGCGGATTGGATTCGGTAACGTCCAAATCATCCTGAAACAGTTTCCTGAGTGAAAATTCGATACCAACATTCCATCTTGGCCGTATTTTATATTTTACACCCATGCCAAAAGGAATAGATGCGCTAAAAAAAGCTGTTTTTCCGGTGGAGAAATTTACACCCAACCCTGCTGAAACATAAGGCGTCCAACTTTTGGTATCCAAGTAGCGAAATGCCTCACTGTAATTAAAAAAATTGAACTCAATCTGTCCCGTCAAATCCGCAACGTTTCGGCTGAAAGCCGCTTGCCCGCGATTTGGAAAAACGTTGGGATATTGTTGCGTATCGCCCGAAATATGCGCCAGCGTTAAATTTGTTTTTATGGCATAACGAAAATTATGGTTATACTTGAATACTGCTCCACCCGTAGCTCCCAGATTTTTATACACTCCCGAATTGGCTTCCCCCAAATAAAAGGAAACTCCTCCCATGCCACCTATCTCATATTTATATGATTGCGAAAATATTACATTAGTACTTCCCACTATGAGCAACATTGTAACCACGAACTTTTCCATCTTAGCAAACATTCTCGCTATTTACCTGTATTATCAATATAGAAAGAACGTTGCAAAGCAAACAAAATTATATCATTACATATTTTTCACTTCTTTTCAAATCCCAGTTTATTCAAAAAACCTCTCCATACATCGTCGATCCAGGCATTGTCATTGTTGGCGCCGCCAAACAAAAACAATTTATTGTCCTTGATATGGGCAGAGGCAAAAGCTCGTGGGGTGTAGAAATCATTCAGTGCAATATCCGTTTTCGTCCAGGTTACTCCGTTGGTTTGCGACACGTATACGTCGCTGACGTACGTCCAGTCATCACCGGCAGGTTTCCGTCCGCCGAATGCGTAGTAACATTCTGCATAATAGACTATTGCAACTCCCTCCCGCTTATCCAGTACGTGATTTTTTTCGTCCGTAAGCAGCGTCCAGCTCAATCCGTCGTTGGTGAGCCAGACAGAGTTCAGTAACTTGCCGTCGGAGTCTTTTCCGCAGGCAACAATCAGCCCGTATTCATTGGAAGCTGCGCCAAATCCGGCAACAGGAAAGGAGTTTGGAATTTCTTCGGAAGAATATTCCCATGTCAACAGGTCGTTTGTTGTGGTAAAACAGTTTTTGCCGTCTTTTTCTACAATTGCCAACAGTTTTCCGTTATAAGCGCCAAGCAAGGTTTTTATTTGCGGAGTGTTATCCTGCTTCTCCCATTTTCGTCCATCGGATGAAATATGCAATTCGCCATCTGTCGTTGCCACACAGAGCATGTTGTCCAATACTTGCAGCGAGAACAAGTCGGCAGTTAGCGGAAAATCCTGTATCTCAAGCGGAAACCAGCTTTCGCCGTCGTTTGGAGATGTAAAAACCTCCTGTTCACCTTTAATATATGTGTAATAATGGTTGCGGAAGAAAACTGTCCTCTGTTCAGTAATTGGTCGATTTAATGCCTTATCAGTCAGCAGTTTCCACGAAAAGGCATCGCCCTGTTGCTGATGCACGTTTATTTTTACTGTGTAGGTTTTCGTCGTACTTCCGTCATACGAAAAGACTCTGATTTTTACCGGCTGGGAAAAATCAATTGAATCGGTTGATTTCCATACGACCGTGTCGTTCGTGGCTTCGGCCATTATTACAGCTGACGCATATTGCAGTGTCAGAGTGCAAAGCGCTTTTGATAGGCTGGTTCCGTGTGGCAACGAATCAGGGTTGTAAATCAGTGTGTCCAACTGGTTGATGGTAAATCGTACAGATGACAATCCGGGTATTTTGTTTGTACTCAGGGAAAAACCGTAAATTTGAGCGTCTTTCGGATTGATATACGACTCGCTGGAATTTTCATCCATACAAGAAACAAAAGCAGATAAGAAGGACACTCCTAAAAATAGATAAAATAATTTGAAATTCATTTAATCAAATTTTACAATTGAGTTGCAAATGTAAAAAATAAAAATGCTCCATCAGTAATTATCATGCACATTTATGAAAAATTAGAGATTAAAATCAGTTACATTTCATAAATTAACGCTTGAAAAATGGATTTATTTTATTATAACTTGTTTTATATTTGTTGTCGATTGTTTTTGATGGACAGGATTGTTGCATCGCCGTACTTCTGTATTTTCATCACTTCGCCGCAGCATACGGGAGTCGGCACTCCTTTTCCAAACCGCATTGCACCAATTTCTATCCGCGCTTCGTCCCAACAGTCGCATGCAATAAAACGGTCGAGCGTAATTTTTCCGCCTTCCACCAAAACTGACTGAATATTGCGTCGATACAACTGTTCCAAGATTTGAGGAATTATGTCGGCTGAAAAATCAGTTGTAATATACTCAATGTTTTCGTTATCAGAATGTTTATCTGCGTCAGTGAACACCAGCGTCTGCACTTGTCCGTCGAACAGGTGGTAATGTCCTGGAATGCGTAATTTCCTGTCAATAACAATTCTGACCGGATTTCGGCCTTTCCACAACCGGACAGTTAGCGCTGGATTATCTTTCAGCGCCGTTGCAGTACCTACCAGAATTCCACTCACCTGCGACCGGAATTTATGCAGCTGGATTTGAGTTAATTTATTGGAAATAATTGCAGGTGGGTTTTGTATCGAATCGCGCAGCCTGTCGATAAAACCGTCGGCTGTCTGTGCCCACTTCAGAATTACGAATGGCCTTTTTTTCAGGTAAAATGTAAAAAAACGGTTGTTGATTTTCCGACATTCGTCTTCCAGCACTCCAACATGTACCTTTATTCCAGCCGCGCGCAATCGGGCGATACCTTTTCCGGCCACTTCGGGAAACGGGTCTTGAATGCCAATGACAACTTCCGGAATGTTCCACTTAATAATCAAATCGGCGCATGGAGGCGTTTTTCCATAATGCGAACATGGTTCCAGACTGACATACAGGGTGGATTCGTTGAGCAGCGACTTGTCGGCAACAGATTGAATGGCAATTACTTCTGCATGAGAACTGCCACATGCGGAATGGAAACCTTCGCCAATAATGCGTCCCGCGTGAACGATTACCGCTCCAACCACCGGATTGGGAAACACGTTCGACCGTCCGTTTATCGCCAACTGAAGGCAACGCGCCATGAAAACAGTTTTCTCGGTTTCACGATTCTGGGTGTAATTTTTTATTGTTTTATTAATCATTGAACTCTAATGAACTAACCCACATTGCAGTAATGAATAGTTACACATCATTTAAAATTTCAAAGAGGCAGCAGTCAAGAAAGATTTTATTTCATCTGGAGTAACTGCATATCCTTCCATAAATTCCACTTCTTCGCTGTAATTAATATCTTTATGAAAAGCTAACTGTTGTCTGAATAATTTTTCAGAAAACAGCGCAGAAAATATATTGTCAGCTTCTTTTGAAATATCCTCAATCGAAAAGAAATTTTTCATAAGGAAATACAAATCAACATAATCTTTCCATTTCGCCCGTCTTCCCAGCGCGAAAGCTTTCATTGCCGCAAGAGAAATTAATGCAGGCATTGACACGATTTTATTTAGCTTGACTGGATGCTTTACCTCATACGGATACTGAAAGAACGTAATTTTAACATCATGTACAAGCAGATGGAGCTGATCAACATCTTCAAATAGAACTTCTTTTTTATAAGGAATTTGCAATAATTTTTGCTTTATTTTCGCTTTATCTAATTTTGAGAACCGAAACAAATCATAATCAATTGAGCGTCGATGTCCAATCTGCAAAGCGATAGCTGTACCGCCTACTAAAAAAAAACTTTGTCTGAACAGGGAGATATAAGTTAACAATTCCTTTTGCCTGTCCGAGAGTATTTCAATGTGCATACTGGTTGAATAACAATGTAAAATAATTAAGCGTCAATTCATTATAATTATGTTTTTTTCGCTCGCTTTGGTTGATTTCTCTGAAGAAAATATCCGCCACGTTTTTTATTCCCATTATTTGAAACAATTGTTTCACCATTTTCATATTTCCATAATTCAATACAGTTTCAACTAACAGCTCATCGCTCACTGTATCGCGTTTATCTCCGCCCGAATACCAGAACCAAGCTTCGTATTCGTTGATAAAATCCTTGACTGCCTGTGTTCTCATAATACAAAACGAATGCGAGAAATCAGGAATTTCCGGCTGCAGATGTTAGCACCGAAGCGTCTATTTTTTTCACTAAACCTTGCAGCACCGCGCCCGGGCCAACTTCAATAAATTCGGTTGCACCATTGGCAATCATAGCTTTCACGCTTTGCGCCCAGCGTACGGGAGCGGTAAGTTGCACCAGCAGATTGGCCTTAATGGTAACCGGATTTATTTCTGGTGTAGCTGTAACATTTTGATATACCGGACACGATGGCGTATTAAACAGTGTTGTTTCGATAGCAGCCGCCAATTCCTCTTCAGCCGGTTTCATTAATGGCGAATGAAATGCGCCGCCAACTTTCAGTTTTAGCGCACGTTTAGCGCCAGCTGCCAGCAATTTTTCGCAGGCAATATCAATACCAGGAACTGAGCCGGAAATAACGATTTGTCCGGGGCTGTTATAATTTGCCGGCACCACAATTTCTTCGGTAATAGAAGCCGTAATTTCTTCGACTGTTTCGTCCGCAAGGTTCAACACGGCAGCCATTGTTGAAGGAGTAGCTTCGCAAGCTTTCTGCATGGCTAAGGCACGTGCTGAAACCAGTTTCAGACCGTCGTCAAACGACAGTGCGCCAACGGCTACCAACGCCGAAAATTCGCCCAGCGAATGACCGGCAACCATGTCGGGTTGAAAACTGTTGCCCAGCGATTTAGCCAGAATCACCGAATGTAGAAAAATAGCAGGTTGCGTCACTTTAGTTTGCCGAAGGTCTTCGTCTGTGCCGTCAAACATCAGGTCGGTTATGCGAAAACCCAGTATATTGTTTGCCTTTTCAAAAAGTTCCTTTGCCAAAGGGACGCTGTCGTACAACTCTTTACCCATTCCTGCAAATTGAGCGCCCTGCCCGGGAAATACATACGCTTTTTTACTCATAATTTTTTTTTTTGCCGCAAAGGTAATAAAAAAACGAAATCAACGACATTTTTAGCATAGTAGATAGGCCTGTTTGTTCCATGTTCTTTCAACCAACTGAATTTTAAATTTCACTACATCAAAATACGATAAATCATTCTTGTGTCAAGTCCTATAATGTTAAATAATATTTCAAATTTCATTGATATTTGCAGAATAATTAGAATAATTAGGAATTAAGAATTAAGAATTAGGAATTAAGAATTAAGAAACGTTCCCGAAGGCGCGATAACGTTCCCGAAAAGCGCTTAATTTCTTAATTCTTAATTCTTAATTCCTCTCACTGCAGCAGTTCTATAAACACCGTATAAGTGCCTGTAGCGGCAGGAACAGTTGGCGTTCCGCCCGGATTGGTACCCTCGTCAAGTGTAGTAGTTGGCGCCATTGCGCCAACCGAAGTATAAGCATTGAAGGTAAGGCGGTATATTTCCTGAACATCATTGTGTTGAAGTACAACAAGAGCCGATGCAATATCTCGGTTAGCAGCATTCAATCTGGCATCGACAGACCCTGCCGAAGTGTTGGCAACAGCATTATCAAAAGCATACCATCTGTCGGCTTTGGCAGCAATCTGACCATAGCGGCTAAAATTCACACCGCCCTTTCCGTGTTTTGTGTACTGATAGATAATGTGTGTGTCAATCGTTGGCGTAAATTGAGGATAGTCGGCAGTGGGAAGCCCATACAATCTGACTTTCATATTTTTAAACTGCACTTCGCTGTTTGTTCGTATATTAGCATCAAGCAGCGCTGAATGTTTTACATACTCTATGGTTTTAATTTCTGCCTGATTTCCGACGGTTACAGCACAGATGTCCAGCGGGTCGTCCTGAAAGTCTATTGGAAGTTCAAAAACCGCGGCAGTTGGCGACGAATGTGTTGCATGTCCCGATACTCGATACAAAATTTCGCCTGCGCCTACGTTCAGTTTTCCGCCTATGCGCTCAATATGCAAACCGTTGCTGAGAGTTTGCGGCGCACTTGCCGTACCCGGATATGTTACGCCATTGCCGCCAATATACGGAACCCGCAGCACGCCTTCGTACAGCACGCCACCTTGATATGAATTTGGCGTGAGAGTTGCACTGCTGCATAGCAGCCTTTCGATGCGCGGCGATAGACTTGGACCGTCGTCCATAAGCCGCCAGGTTGTTCCGTTCCACATATGCAAACCTTCGATAAAGCCGCTTTTGTTTACATTATAAACGGTTAGCCCTATGTGATTTTTGTCCTCGTCGGCTTTGACGTAAGGGGTTGTGCCGATTTTGTAGCCGCCGATGCCGTCAGTTTCAAACATGGGAAAAAGGTTGGATTGACTTGTAAGGCTTACGCGCGGAAACAACATTCCCTTGCTGGAGGTAGCATTATCTGCCGATGGTGTTGTCTGTTTGAGTTCGAGCAACGAGCCGCTTGCAGGTTCGATGTCCGAACCGATTGTTACCTGCGCATTCAATGCGCCGCTTCCTGAGAGCAATATTGCTATTGCTAAAAAATTAACTGTTTTGTGCTTCATCATCATAATAATTTGTTTAATTTGTATTTAATATTTTGCATATTTGCATACAAAAATAGAGCTTTTGTTATTGCTTGCAACGCTTGTTGAACGGATATAACCAGCTAAATTTTAAATTTCATTACTGCGAATTGCAAATCTTCCCTGTGTTTAATGTATATAATATTAAATATTATTTCAAATTTCATTGATATTTAATATTTAGTGTCTGTCCGAAAACTCGGATACACGCAAGCAGCGTCCTGCAGAGACGGAATGTGAATTTCAGACCTCCGGAAGTGGCGCAAACTAACTTGTCGTATTTTTCGAATAAATCTCATTGATGTAAAAACCTCATTTTTACCTTATTCAAATAACAAAACAACCTCAG
>JAITHZ010000288.1 GCA_031279795.1 Bacteroidales bacterium | reverse complement strand
TAATCGGAGAACATCCGACGTTACTTCTCCCACGCAGAAAGTGTATGCAGAATCTCCATGAAATCCGTTTTTGTAAACGCCACAATCTACCGAAACAATATCTCCCTCTTTCAGTTCGTATTTGCAGGGGATTCCGTGAACAACCTGTTCGTTGACCGAAATGCAGATAGATCCTGGGAAACCTCCGTAGCCTAAAAAACCTGGTATGCCGCCGTTATCACGTATAAATTCGTCGGCAATGTCATTTAACTTTTGCGTCGTGCATCCGGGTTCGATAAACTTTGCAACTTCGGCCAGTGTTTTTCCAACCATCAGATTGCTTTCCCTCAGCAATTCTATTTCTTCTTCTGTCTTTAGATAAATCATTCCAGCAAATTAATAACTGCTGCCTAACCAGTACGCCCTTTTATTCTTCCTGATTTGAGCAATCCATCGTAGTGGCGCATCAGCAAGTGACTTTCAACTTGTCGTAATGTATCCAGCACTACTCCGACTAAAATGAGTAACGAAGTTCCACCAAAGAATTGCGCGAAGCCAGTGGTGATGCCAATAATTTTGGCAAAAGCTGGCATAACGGCCACAATTGCAATAAAAATAGAACCTGGCAAGGTGATACGCGACATTATAGTGTCAATAAATTCCGCTGTTTTCTTTCCAGGTTTGATGCCGGGTATAAAGCCGTTATTTTTCTTCAAATCCTCCGACATTTGCGTCGGGTTAATAGTCACCGCCGTATAGAAATAGGTGAACGCAATAATCAGCAACGCAAACACCAGATTGTACCAGAATCCGTTCATGTCGGTAAAATGACGCCAGAAGCTGTTGCTGGCGCTTTCGGGGCTTGCATAGCTAAGGGCAGTGAGCGGGATAAACATAATGGCTTGAGCAAAAATGATTGGCATAACGCCGGCCGCGTTCACTTTCAGCGGGATATACTGGCGAGCGCCGCCATACTGTTTGTTTCCTACGATGCGTTTGGCATACTGCACTGGAATTTTTCGTGTTCCCTGTACCAGCAGAATACATCCTGCAATGACAAACAGCAACAGAATGATTTCACCCAGAAACATCACCAAACCGCCGCTCGAAGAATCGGTTGTGCGTTGCACAAATTCCTGTGCGATTGATTGGGGAAAACGGGCAATTATACCCACCATGATAATAAACGAGATTCCGTTTCCAATTCCCTTGTCCGTTATGCGTTCGCCGAGCCACATGATAAACATACTTCCTGCAGCCAGAATCACTGTTGATGAAATCTGGAACCACCAATCGTCAACCGGAGGCATCACCACATTTTGCGCACGTGCGTTGATGAGATACACCGGTCCTTGTACAATTAGGATCAAAACTGTCAAGTAACGAGTATACTGAGTAATTTTCCGGCGTCCGCTTTCGCCTTCTCGCTGCATTTTCTGGAAGGTTGGGACAGCCATTGTCAATAACTGAATAACAATGGAAGCCGAGATGTAGGGCATGATTCCCAAACCGAAAATAGAAGCGTTTGAAAAGGCTCCTCCAGAAAACATGTTCAACAGGTTCAATAAGCCTTCACTTGTTTGCTGCTGCAAGGTGTCCAACGATGCTACGTCCACGCCTGGCAACACCACGTATGTGCCAAAGCGATATACGGCCACCAGCGCCAGGGTAACAAGAATCCGGCTACGCAATTCTTCAATCTTCCAAATGTTTTTTATGGTTTCAATTGCTCTCATGCGTTCACAGTTTTACAGCATTTCCTCCTGCAGCCTTTATAGCGTCTTCGGCAGCTTTAGAAAAGGCATGTGCTTCAACATCAATTCTGACCGACAATGTGCCTTTTGCCAGAATTTTAACTAATTGATTTTTATTGATAAATCCTGCATTTTTCAATGCGGCGATATCAATTTTCTGCAAGGTTGCCTTTTCAGCAAGTGCTTGCAAAGTACTCAGGTTGATCGCTTTATATTCAACTCTGTTGATATTTTTAAATCCGTATTTCGGCACCCGCCGCTGCAACGGCATCTGCCCACCTTCAAAACCGATTTTGCGGCTGTAGCCCGAACGGGATTTTGCTCCTTTATGACCTCTTGTTGAGGTGCCCCCCAATCCGGATCCTGGTCCTCGTCCGATGCGTTTCCGTGTTTTTGTTGAACCTTTTGCAGGCTTTAAGCTACTTAAATTCATGATAGTATTTCACTGTTTTTTTATCCGACAATAATTAATTTTCTACAACGACTAAGTGTTTTACTCTGTTCACCATCCCCAGAATCTGTGGCGTGACTTCGTGTTCCACTGTGCGGTTCAGTTTTCTCAATCCCAATGCGTCAAGTGTTCTCTTTTGAGCTTTCGGGCATTTGATTCTACTTTTTACTTGCTTAATTTTGATAATAGCCATGTCAATTCCTCCCTGTTTTTTTATCCTTTAAACACTTTTTCAACTGAAATATGTCTGTTGTGCGCTACCATAGCTGGGTCTCTCATTTCGCTCAAGGCTTTCATGGTTGCTTTCACCAGGTTGTGCGGGTTAGACGAGCCCTTCGATTTGGCCAGGACATCGGTGATTCCTACGCTTTCGAGTACTGCGCGCATAGCGCCTCCTGCCTTGACGCCTGTACCATGCGAAGCTGGCTTGAGAAAAACTTCTGCGCCTCCGAATTTAGCAATCTGTTCGTGGGGTATAGTACCTTTATGAACAGGTGTTTTTATCAGATTTTTCTTTGCGGCTTCCACTCCTTTGGAAATTGCGGTGGTTACTTCGTTGGCTTTGCCCAGCCCCCAACCGACAATTCCGTCTTCGTTCCCCACAACAACGATAGCAGAAAAGCTAAATGCACGTCCTCCTTTTGTTACTTTCGTAACGCGGTTGATTGCGACCAGTCTGTCTTTCAATTCTAAATCATTTGTCGATTTGACTCTGTTAGTTATTCCTGCCATATTTCTTAAAATTTAAGCCCTCCTTTGCGGGCAGCGTCAGCTAATTCTTTTACTCTACCATGATATAAATAACCATTGCGATCAAACACTACACGTGCAATTCCTGCTTCCTGTGCTTTTTGGGCAATAAGTTCTCCTACTTTTGCGGCCTGTTCTTTTTTGGCCACTTTTTCTTCTATTCCAAGCGATGAAGCAGTTACCAACGTCTTTCCTTCGACATCATTGATTATCTGAACGTAGATTTGCTTGTTGCTTCTGAACACACTCATTCTTGGCTGTTCGGGCGTTCCGGCGATTTTGTTCCGGACACGGTATTTTATTTTTTGCCTTCTTTCTTGCTTATTAGTTGCCATATCTTATTCTCCTTCTAATTATTTAGCACCCGCCGATTTTCCTGATTTTCTGCGAATAATCTCGCCTGCAAATCGGATGCCTTTTCCTTTGTAGGGTTCAGGCTTGCGGAAACTGCGTATTTTTGCGCATACCATACCGATTAATTCCTTGTCGCATGATTCGAGAATGACCAATGGGTTTTTGTTTCTTTCTGTTTTGGTTTCCACTTTGATTTCTTTCGGCAATTGCAACAAAATATTATGTGAATACCCCAGTGAGAAATCCAGTAGCTGGCCGTTACTTGACACGCGATATCCCACCCCTACCAGTTCCAGTACTTTACGATAACCTTGCGATACGCCAATCACCATGTTGTTAATCAATGCGCGATACAAACCATGCAATGCTCGATGATTTTTTTCGTCCGAAGGCCTTTTCACTTCCACTTTGCCCTCGGTGATATCAAGTGTGATATCGGGATTTATGGTTTGATACAACTCTCCTTTTGGTCCGTTTACCGCAACCACGTTATCTTTAAGTGATACGGTTACGCCTGCTGGGATTGTTATGGGTAATTTTCCTATTCTTGACATGTTCGTTCCTCCTTCTTTTTAATAAACATAACACAACACTTCTCCGCCAATTTGCAACTCGCGGGCTTCCTTGTCGGTCATAACTCCTTTAGAAGTGGACAAAATGGCAATTCCCAGTCCATTCAAGACTCTCGGCAAGTCTTTGTATCCCACGTACTTTCGTAAACCCGGTCTGGAAATTCTGGTTAGTTTCCTGATTGCGTTTACTTTATTCACAGGGTCGTACTTCAGGGCTATTTTGATGCTGCCCTGAACGGTATCATCTATATCCTTATAATTGAGGATATAGCCTTTTTCGAAGAGAATTTTTGTAATTTCCTTCTTCAGATTTGACGCCGGAACCTCTACCACTCTATGGTTGGCTTTGATTGCGTTCCTCAAACGGGTCAAATAGTCTGCTATTGGATCTGTCATGATTTAAACTGTTTTAAATTGATCTCGATTTTCGGGACAATATTTGAAACTTAAAAAATTGATTAATTAATTCTTACCAGCTTGCTTTTTTTACACCTGGAACAAGTCCTGCCGAAGCCATTTCCCTGAATTGAATGCGGGAAATTCCGAACTGTC
>JAITHZ010000265.1 GCA_031279795.1 Bacteroidales bacterium | reverse complement strand
AATGAATGAACCGTCGGGATGTTCTGCAAGCCATGACTGCACAGGCGAATAATCGGGCAATTCCGCAGGGTTACAGAACGCAAACAGAGTCCACATGACAACAGCCAGCAACAAGGCTGTAGCCGCTTTGTTTACTCGCAACGGATGTTCGAAGGCTATCATCAGATAACCTGTCACGAACACAATAATCATAACATAAAACATAATTTTTTTTTATTTATCGGGATACATTAAGAATTTAACTGCATGAAAATTTTCCCATTCGGAAAAAAAAGTACCGGAAAGCGAATCGCCAGATTCTTGGCGGTAAACTACCGGTATTGGGTCGATGCTGTTTTTAAGCGCGCATGATGTACGCATGTGACCGTCAATAATGTAATCAAAAGCATTTTTCTGCACTGCCGCAACCGGATAGTTCGGATCAAATCCATTGTGTTCCATACTTTTTAATAAATGCAGGTAATCATCCTGATCGAAATCTTGCACAGAACGTGTCGGATACAGGTTTTTCGGAGAAACAAAGGCTTTGGCGCACACCCCTGTAGTCAACCAACCGGCATATTCCCGCAGAATAATTTCGGCGACTTGCTCCGGCGAATTGAACGACGTATCGACGATTAAATTGAAATTGTTCGGGTTGGCACAATCGGCGCCGTAGAGTTCTATATAGCGTTTGTTTTCACTTGTTTTCCGTTCAATGATATTTCGGGCGGCATCTTCTTTTGTGGCATAATTTTCGCTTTTTCGTTTTTTGTCGTTCGAAATTCGTTTAGCTGATATCATCAAATTTGTTTTCAAAAAAACTTTGAATGAGTTTGAAATGAAAAACCACGCCAGACGGGAATCGACAATCAAATCACTTGAATTGCGCAATGACTTAAAAGTTGCGTCAATTTCTGCATCAATTTCAGGGTGTGTTTCCGCATATTTGTTCAGTTCGGTGGTGGTCATTCCGTGCCGTTCGGCTATTTGCCGCTGAATGGCGCCGGTATAAATATATGAATACGGCAGCTTGGCACACAATATGGCCGAAACTGTTGATTTTCCACTTCCCAAATCACCTGTAAGAGAAATAATTGTTGTCATTTGCAAATGTAACTTTTTTGCCCCTGCAAAGATAGATGAAATTATCGGGATTCCAAACCTTGATCAGTGGTTTGTGATTAGAGTTTGTCAAAATAATATGTTATACTTGAATAATAATATCTTAGCAATAAGATATTTTTTGACGAGTCCATAGAAATTACTGATCAGTAATTTTTTTCAAATCCTCCGGAGTATCAATACCAATTGTTTCTATTTGTGTAAAACCGATTTTAATTCGGTAACCAGCTTCTATCCAGCGTAGTTGTTCCAAAGACTCGGCTTTTTCCAGCGTTGATGGCTGCAACTGGGTGATTTCGGCCAGTACGGTTGCGCGGTAGGCATATAATCCGATGTGTTTGTAGAAAGTATGGCATTTCAGCCAGTCAGTTTTGGCAACGCCGCGAATATAGGGAATTACTGAACGGCTAAAATAGACTGCTTCATTTTCGGAATTGATGATCACTTTCGGTGAATTAGGGTTTTCCAGTATTTCCAGGCTGTCGTCGGGAGAAAACGGTTTGATCAGCGTAGCAATTTCTGCTAATGGATCGCTAAAACAGTCCTTCAGTGTTTCGATTTGCGACGGCTGAATAAACGGTTCATCGCCTTGTATGTTGACAATTACATTGTATGGTTTGCCGTTTTTTATATAAGCCTCGAAACAGCGGTCGGTTCCGCTGGCATGAGCGGGAGACGTAAAAATGACCTTGCCGCCAAATTGTTCAACAACTTCGGCAATACTGTGGTGGTCTGTTGCAACAATTACCTCGTCAAACAAATCGCGAACACGTTGATACACCCGTTCAATCATCGTTACTCCGTTGATGATGGCAAGCGGTTTGCCCGGAAATCGTGTTGAAGCGTAACGTGCCGGAATTATTCCAATAAAACTATTATACATTATTATATATTATTATTATATTTTAATTTTTAATATATTCAATCTCCACATAAACTTGTCCTGTTTCGTATTTAACAATCAGTACAGAAACACCTTTATCAATGAATCCCAATTCAGAGACGGCGTCGTACAGTTCGCCATCAACCAGGATTGTACCGGATGGACGAAGTACGGTTTTGGTTATCCCTGTTTTTCCAATTAAACCGGCAGGTTCCTGTGAAACAGAAATATATCCATCCGAAACTTGCTGAGTGGCTTCCAGCGCAAGTTTTTGGAAAAAGCCTTTGGCGCCGATGCGCGACGAAAGCCATGTTATGGCAATTACCGAAAGTACTAATCCCGCAAAGACTTCAAACACTGCAGAACCGGCAGCATTACCCGATACGCCGGAAAAATCAAACTCTACATTGTTGATTAAAGCCAGCGACAAACTGCCAATCATCATCACAATCCCGCTGACGCCAGCTATCCCGAATCCGGGTATGACAAAAATCTCCAGCACGATAAGAATCAAGCCGATGATAAAAACGGCAATTTCCCAGTGTTCCGCCAGTCCGTCTATATATAAAGGTGTAAAATACAAAACGGCAGCAGCAACAGCAATAATTGACGGAAAACCCATTCCGGGTGTTTGCAGCTCAAAATAAATACCACCGATTATCAACATGATAAAAATGACTTGCAAGGCAGGATTAGTCAAAAAACCTTTTACTTCGTCGAAAGCCGTTGCACGATATTCCTTCATCGTATATTGCGGATAATGAAGGAGCTTTGTGATAATTTCATCTGGAGTTTCGGCAATTCCCTCACAATAACCGTATTTGATGGCGTCGTCAACGGTAAATGTCAGGATATGAGTAGAATCGACAATACCGGGTATCTGCACGTACTCGTCAACGAAGGCTTCGGCAATTATTGGATCGCGACGCCATGTTACAATTCTCTCTTTGCCATGCATGATCGTGTCTTTGCCATGAGCTTCGGCGGTCGCACGGATTGTTGCCCGCATATACGACTGGTATTTATCGGGCATCTTTTCGCCCGATTCATTTACGACCGACGCCGCCCCAATAGTTGCCCCCTTACGCATGTAAATACTGTCGCAAGCCACCGCTATCAACGCCCCTGCCGATGCTGCATTGTTGTCAATAAAAACATAAACAGGTATTTGACTGTTCAACAGAGCTGTACGAATAGAATCGGCAAACACGACTGCTCCTCCATACGTATTCATGTGAATAAGAATACCATCAGCATCAAGTTCAGTAGCTTCGCGAAGGCCGTTTTGAACATATAACCATGTTGTACTGCCAATTTCTTTTTTCAAGTTTATCTTGTAAATTAATGGTTTATCTGCCGCTTTTGCTATAGATGAAAACAAAACAAAGCAGAGAAACAAAGCAGAAAAATACGTTTTCATTTGTAATTATATTAAAATCAATGATATAATAAAATCATTTCTTGATGCAAGCAAGTTTAATTAACATGTATGCTATCAGCCTCCAAAATTAGTATAAATTTTTCAGATACGCAATTAGAAAAAAAATCATTCTGATTGTAAAAAAACAAACAATATTTTATTTGCTAAATATCCCATTCATAGTTTATTTAGTAAGCTATATATCAATAATTATTTAATATACAAGATTATTTTTAAAATACTAACTAATACTAATATTAATAAAATATACTAAATTAAGTAAATGCGAATTTGCATATTAACAAAATAGTAAGTATCTTTGCATCGTGAAAATAAACATCATATTTTTAATTAATATTACCGAACATGAAGAAGAGAGATTTTGAAAAAGATTTAGTGAGAATGCAGGAAAATTTGTTGCACTTTGCTTACAGTTTAACCACAGACAGAGAAGAAGCGATGGACTTGCTCCAGGACACTACACTTAAAGCGCTGGACAACAAGGAAAAGTACATTGACAATGTAAATTTCAAAGGTTGGGTTTTTACCATCATGCGCAATATTTTCATCAACAACTACCGGAAAGTAGTACGTAACCAAACTGTAGTAGACCAGACAGAAGATCTGTATCAGTTGAATCTGCCGCAGGATTCGGGCTTTGAAACCCCCGACGGGGCCTATACCATACAGGAAATCAACAAGGCAATCGCCAATTTTTCCGATGAGTATAAAATTCCGTTTTCCATGCACGTGGCCGGATACAAGTACAATGAAATTGCAGAAAAGATGAATTTGCCGTTAGGCACTATCAAGAGTCGTATTTTTTTCGCACGTAAACAATTACAAATCATGCTAAAAGATTATCAGTGATGGAACCAGACGACCCTTTTTCAGCAAAACGAACGGCAGGATGTGAACGAAATAAATCACATCCTGTTTTGTTTTTCTGGAATTCGTCATTCAGTATAAATCGTAAATAATATTAATATGTGACCAACTTCATTTTTTTTTGTACATTTGCATTCCAATTTCAAAACAGATATGAATGGTTATTCTGA
>JAITHZ010000229.1 GCA_031279795.1 Bacteroidales bacterium | reverse complement strand
AGTAATAGTCGATTTGCTGGCCTGCTTCAGACCATAGAGACAGCTTGTTTTGTTCTTCGGGCGATTGGGGACTCAGCGCTTTCAGACCGATGTAAGAAGTTCCCCCGTCGGGTTTCCAGTCTAATTTGATTTTCTGTTTTTCACCGGCTTTCATAGCTGCCGCAAATTTATAGCTGTTCGGATTCCATGCCGTGCGCCATCGTTCCGGCACAATAAGCTGATTGTTCAGATACACCGTTGTATAGCCTGCATAATAAAGGATAAAATGATACGTCCCTGTTTCAGCGGCTTCCAGTGCGCCTTCCCAGGTTACGCGTGAGTTATAAAAGGGGAAATCTTTTGGGAATTTTTGCACGGTTTCCAGATTTTCATAATCTATTTGGGATTCGCTTCTTTCTACGAAAACATTGGCAGGATCTGCTTTTACCATATAAGTCGCTGTTAATCCGCTTTCTTTCCCGTCTTTGTCGTATAACTTAAACTGGTCGAGATTGGCATAATCGCGCGAATCGCCGAATTTGGTTAAAGAATAGTTATCCCACAGTATTCCGTAATTCTTGCTTGATAAGACAAACGGTACGGATACCTTCGTATTATATTGATAAAGAACTTCGTTTTTCCCTTTGTAATTAAATTCGTCGGCCTGATGCTGCCCAAGCCCGAAGAAAGCTTCGTCTGCCGGGGACTCGAAAACCTGCTGCACGGTATAGGCTTTCAATCCTTCTTCTGCCATATCGGAAAATATTTTTCCTCCACCTTTGTTTTCACGGAGCAGTACATTACCGTCTATATCCGAACAAGTAATTTCTCCACTGGATAGAGAAATGGTAGCGACAGTTGTAGCTGTTTTTAGCAGAACATTTCCATTCTCTTCGATAACGTTCCATCCCTCAGTTTGCGTTTTATCATAAACTGTGATCAGACTGCTTTTTTTCGGAAATTCAGTATTGGGAGTAGCCGTTACTCGGATAATATCGTCTGTTATCACTTGCAGGCGGATATTTTTTGCAGACAAAGCTTTATCGGGTTTTAATGTAACGATTATTCCGTCACTCATTTTTTTATACGGACTGCTTTGGCATCCCGCGAATAAAATTGTTACTGCCGTAATTGTAAAAATTATAAACCTGTTCATGATGTATTATTCTATTATGAGTTTCCGATTATCATTTACCGTTTTATTCCGAATCCGTACAATATAAACAATGTACGCGCCGCCACCGCCACATTCACAAAGCGTTGCATATAATCTTCCGCAGAAACGGTTTGAGGCGATTGCGCCACATAATCCCAATCGTGTGTATAGACATTGTTGTACCAGTCGGGGTGGCTTATCAGTTTTTTTCGCCAGTTGTATTTGGTCGAGTTATTTCCGCCCGATTCGCGGAAAAACTTCAAGCCGACGTCTCGATACAACTGCCAAGTCGAATTGCTTGTCGGTTTTTGCGGATCATCGGACAAATTGTTGTTCCGGCCGTAGATATACGGCGAAATTTCCTTGATTTCCCGGCTTGCATCCACGGTAATTTGCACCTGCGCCTTTGCGGAAAAGATACCAGCAAAGACGATGAATGGAATTAAAATCGCTTTTTTCATTTTGTAGTAATTGTAGTAATTTTCAAAAGTCTTGCAAATGTAGTTTGCACAATTACGTTGTGATGCCAAATCATTTTCACGGCGTGGTGGAAATCACAAACGATGCATGTAAGGGCGCGATAAATCGCGCCCTTGAACAATCGCGCCCAAAATATCGTAACAAATGGGGGCGTAACAAATGGGGGCGTAACAAATGGGGGCGCGATAAATCGCGCCCCTACGACCGACACGATTGGTGGATTCGCGGGAGAAAAAAATGAATACCTTCGAGCAGTTGCAGGTATTTTACAACTCATTTTTATTATTGGAAATCCGAAAAAAATCACTAAATTTGCAGCGAGTTATTTGAGGAAATGCAGCGCAAAACGCAAAACCGTTACCTCTACCGCTGAAAAATCCCGCTTACTACCTTTTATTCAAATGGTTATCTTTTAAAATAAAAATATAAAAATATGATACAGCGAGTAGCCTTTAAAATGAAATTAAAACAGGGATACAAACAGGAATATATCAAACGTCACAACGCGGTATGGCCTGAAATAGTCGAACTTGTCAAACGTTCGGGAATCAGCGACTATGCCATTTATTTGGACGAAGAAACCAATATCCTGTTTGGAGTGCAAAAAGTCAGTGGCAGCACATCATCTCAAGAGCTGGGCAATGTTGAAATTCAGCAGAAATGGTGGGATTACATGAGCGATATTATGGAAGTCAATTCCGATAATTCGCCTGTAACCGTCTATCTGGAAGAAGTTTTTTATCTGAGTTGAGTCTGGCTCCGAAGATCATGAAAATGAATTTATTTTTGATATTATATTTATCCTGAAATACAGATTATTTCTAAAAAAATATTAATTAGAAATTTTTTCTCTTGTTTTTCAACAAAAGAGTATTACTTTTGTGCCCAATTCTGGTATTTTTGTCTCAATGAAAACTAAAACAATTAATACATGCATTTTGTTTTGTTTCATGTCGCTTCTCAAGCAACATGTTATATTGTTTGACAAGTACAAAAAAACGACTCAAAAATTAATTAATACTAAAAATACTGAAAATAGCGTCGGGAATTTGGTACTGTCGGAAATTTTCTTACACACACACACACACACACACACACACACACACACACACACACACACACACACACACACACACACACACACACACACACACCCACACACACACACACACACACACATGCGCAATCGTGGTTCAGGCGTACGCATGATATTCTGAAAATATTTCTTATACTAACATATTCATCTCTTTTTTGTAAAACATATTTGCAAAAAAGATATTTTTTTTTGCAAGCTTCCCACTACCACTCCTCACAACGGAGCGGGCTTTTTGGGTTTGTGAAAGTATGGAGAAAAAGCAGCAAGAGAAAAGGATTTATTGCGTTTTATTAAATAAATAATTTAATTTTTAATTCAAATGAAAAAAGTAATTTTTCTTGGCTTTTTGAGCTTGTGGTGCGGATTGAGTCCACTCTCTGCACAGGTAGGAATAAACACCGAAACACCGAAGGCAACTCTTGACGTGGTCGCTGGGAGTACTGACGGTAGTACTTCCGAAGGCATCATTTATCCGCGGCTGACACTGCAGCAGCTCAATGCGAAACAAACCCAGTACACTGCCGATCAACGCGGCACACAGGTGTATATTTACGATTATTCGGGAGCAACCGTTGCAGGTTACAGCGACGAGGTGGGGTGCATTGGACTGTACTTGTTTAACGGAACAAAATGGCGTGGCAACTGCGGCATTCAGCCCGACTGGATCACAGTTTCGAATAATGTTAAAAGTTTTACTTTTTACGAAGATTTACAAACAGGAGCAGTTGCCCCACTTACATTTAGCGCATCAGGCAGCGGAATTATTGAATATCAGTGGTTTCGTATTATTGGCAGCAATGTGCATGTAAGGCTGGCACAGAGAATCACTTCTGGCACGGGTACGGGTAACGGCACAGGCTACAATACCGCCACATTTACACCAATTGTCAAGGTTGGGGACGGCAACACCAAAAATGCCAATAACAACGGTTTTTACCGATTCTTTTGCAGAGCCTACAATGTGGTAGGCGGTATTCGTGTTGACTCCATCGAGTCGCAGATTGCAGAAATAGCAGTAGGTTGCGGCGCCAAAAACAAAGACGGTGAGTGGCTTTCGTTCATGTGTTTCAATCTGGGGGCAACCGAAATGACCATTGCAGGGCAAAAGAACCACACGCTTGCTGCTTCGCCCAATGCTCCAGACGGCTTGCACAGTTACCGTACCGGCGAGGAGGCAATCTACGGTGATCTTTACCAGTGGGGACGCATACGGGATGGACATCAGGTGTATGCTTCGTCCTTTACAAACGGAAGCAATGTCCTCAATGCGACAAACAATGTAATGGCATACGTCGCTGCAACTCCTCCCGTATATGAAAGTGGCGAGCTCATCGGTACTTCTCAGAATTATCCGCATGTGCAAGTAAAAAGAGGAGATCCTTACTATGGAAAATTCATTACAACCGGTTCAGCGCAGGATTACAACTGGGCTAATCCTGCCATTGGCAAAACGGGCAATAATCTCCCCTCAGTATCTCAGGCTGTTATCGACATGCTTTGGCGCGGTGGACGTTTTGCTCCAAATGACCCATGCGCCAAGGTCAATGCTGACGGTACAACTTACGAAACTTTTTATCCACCACAAAATGGCATATCGGGTTCAAATACCGGCTGGAAAACGCCTTCTCAGGAAGAATGGGGCTATCTTTACCGAGGCGGGACTGTGAGCGGTTCGCCAGGCAACGCATTTGCAAATACCTGGACGTGGTATGGCAGCAACGGTTGCGGTTTTGATATCAAGCCTGACGGCGTCACAACAACGCTTCATTTGCCAGCGACCGGTATTCGTCGCAATTCGAGTGGAACCCTGTACCGTCAGGGTGACAGCGGCTACTACTGGAGTACTACAAATACCGGTAATAACGCCCACAACCTGAGTTTTTACTCCAATAATATTAGTCCAGCAGACGCCAACACGCGCAGCTATGGCTTTGCAGTACGGTGTATACGCAGTAATTGATTCTCATTTGCGCAAAAGCGAAAACCTGTAATTGAAAAAACAGAAGGCCATTTTGTGCCTTCTGTTTTTGGTATGTATTATAGATTTCGAACGATTTAATAAACGCTAAATTAATTAATAATACTAAAAAAAATAAGATTGTCAAAAAAAAGATATACCTTTGCAGCCGCTAAGGAATTGTGGAAGGATTTGGCCGCTTGCAACCACAAAAAAAAATGCTAAAATGTATCAATGATTCTTCCGACCAAGTCTGACCTGCTATTTTTTAGTTAATAAAATCCAGTTTCTTACTAATTAAAAAATTATTTATTATGGCTTATTTATTTACATCGGAATCAGTATCCGAAGGACATCCCGACAAAGTGGCCGACCAACTGTCGGATGCGTTGCTTGACGAATTTTTGGCGTATGATCCAGATTCTAAAGTGGCGTGTGAAACATTGGTAACAACAGGCCAAGTTGTATTGGCCGGCGAAGTGAAATCGAAGGCGTATGTTGATTTGCAGGAAGTTACTCGCCGTGTCATTAACAAAATCGGTTACACAAAAAGCGAGTACAAGTTCGATGGCGATTCGTGCGGCATATTTTCGGCCATTCACGAACAGTCGGGCGACATCAACCGGGGCGTTGAACGCGAAGATCCCCTCAACCAAGGCGCTGGCGACCAGGGAATGATGTTTGGCTATGCATCCAGCGAAAGCGACAATTATATGCCGCTGGCTTTGGATTTGGCTCATAATCTGTTGATTGAGCTGGCTGCTATTCGACGCGAAGGCAAGGAAATGACCTATCTTGCTCCGGATGCAAAATCTCAGGTTACCATTGAATATGAGGATGGTGGCACACCAAAACGAATCCATACCATCGTCGTTTCCACACAACACGACGATTTCATTCAACCGAGCAGTTCCTTGACGCAGCCTGACGCCGACGAAAAGATGCTGGGCATTATCAAAAACGACATCCGGACGATTCTCATTCCCCGCGTTGTGAAAAACCTTCCGAAGCGCGTGCAGGAACTGTTTGATGATAAATTTATCTTGCACGTTAATCCGACGGGGAAATTCGTGATTGGAGGTCCACATGGTGATACCGGCCTTACAGGAAGAAAAATCATTGTTGACACATACGGCGGAAAAGGCGCTCATGGTGGAGGCGCATTTTCGGGCAAAGACCCGTCAAAAGTCGACCGTTCTGGTGCATATGCTGCTCGGCATATAGCCAAGAATCTGGTAGCAGCTGGTGTTTCCGACGAAGCGCTTGTGCAGGTTTCATATGCAATTGGTGTGGCTGAACCGATTAATGTTTACGTAAATACATATGGAAAAGCAAAAGTCAAATTAAGCGATGGAGAAATTGCCCAACAAGTAGCCAACCTGTTCGATCTTCGTCCGAAAGCCATCGAAGAACGCCTGAAACTGCGCAATCCAATTTACCTGGAAACTGCGGCATACGGCCATTTGGGACGCAAACCGGAAATTGTAACCAAAACATTCAAGTCGCGTTACAACCCAGAGCCGGTAGTGCGGGAAGTGGAACTGTTCACGTGGGAAAAACTGGATTATGTGGATAAAATCAAAGAAACCTTCGGCATAGGCTGATTAATTGATTAATTGATAACGGCCAATGTTTTTTGACATTGGCCGTTGGTAAAATTACGACAGTGGAGTACTCAGTTATTCAGTTATTCAGTTACTCAGTTATTCAGTTATTCACCTTATCCGCATTTCGAAGCGCCACAAGAAGTACACATCAAGCATCCTTCCTGATAGATCAGCGTTTTTTGCTTGCAGCTGGGACATTCCTGTCCGGAGGCTTCCATTCCATTGGGCGTGTATTTTTTCAATGCTCGTTCAACGCCATTCTTCCATGTATTGATAGATTCATCGTTTAATTCGAGAGAATTAACCAGCTTCAACACTTGGTCAATAGGCATTCCGTAACGTAACACACCAGATATCAGTTTGGCGTAATTCCAAAATTCGGGATTGAACTTTTCGGAGAGGCCTTCAACTGTT
>JAITHZ010000161.1 GCA_031279795.1 Bacteroidales bacterium | reverse complement strand
GGCTGCCATTTGTTTCGACAAGGGCGTCGAAGTTGCTCCTGAGTATCCGTTTGCTTATATAGGGCAAGGGCTTGTCGCACTCAAAACCGATAAAAAAGCGGCCGAAAATCTGTTTTCCAAAGCAACCAAATTGGATAAGAAAAGCGCTCGCATTCAGGTAGATATAGCTATGGCATACGCCAAAAACGATTTGTATGACGAGGCGAACACCCAAATTGAAAAAGCACGCAAAATTGATAAAAAAAATCCGTATATTTATGTTGCCGAAGGCAATATCATCATGCAGAAAAACGATCCGAGCAAGGCTGGGGAAGCAGCCTCAAAATATGACAATGCCATCTATTTCGATCCAAACTGCAAAGTAGCTTACATCAAGGGAGCCAAGATTTACAGGGTTATTAACATTGGTCTTTCTCTCGAACTGCTCCAAAAGGTACTGGCGCTGGATTCCGAATATACGCCAGCTTATCTGGAACTTGGCGAAACGTATTATGCCAACAAACTCTATTCCAAATCGGTAGAAGCGTATAAACATTATGTAGAAGCGCCAGGAGTTACGGAAGAATATTTTAACAAATATGCCTCTGTTCTTGTGGTTGCTAAAGATTTTCCACAAGTATTGATTCAAGCGAATCAAGCGCTGGCGAAAAATCCAAAAAATGCGCACATGCTTCGGCTCAAAATGTACTCGCAATACGAACTTGAGGATTTTTCAGGCGCACTGGAAACGGCCAGACAGTTTTTCAATACAGCTAAAACCGAAGAACTGGCTTGGCAGGATTATCGCTACTATGCCTTGATCTTGAAGGAAAACAAGTTGACTTCCGAAGCAATTGTTGCCTTGAATAAAGCGGAAGAAACGGTAACTGACCAGCCCGAAATTTACAAGGAACTGATTGCGGCTTACGAAGCACAGAATGATTTTAAAAATGTCATTCCGAATTACCGGAAATATTTTGCTATAGCGCCGGAATATTCGCTGTCTGACCTGCTTTCTTATGGAAGGGCATATTACTGGTATGCAGTGAGTATTCCAGAAGCAGAACCGAACGCTCCGAAAACGCCGGAACTGCTTGCTGCCGAAAAAGAAAAAACAGACAATATCGGCAAAGCAGACAGTTTGTTTACCGAAGTTACAAACAAGGCGCCACAACTGTTTCAGGGATACTGGTGGAGAGCGAGAGCCAATTCTCTGCTTGACCCAACTTCTCAACAGGGACTGGCAAAACCGTATTACGAACAAACGTTGCAAAAAATGGAAGAAGCCGGTTCAACAGCAGCAAGCGTGCTGATTGAAGCAAATAAATACCTGGCTTACTACTATTACCTGAAGTTCGTGGAAGCCGATGCAGCCAAACAAAAAACCGACGTGGCCGAAAACAAAGCCAAATCCATACCCTATTGGGAAAAAGTACTGGAACTTGACCCTGCCGACGAAGGCGCTATTGCTGCATTGAAAGTCTTGAAAAAATAACAGCTATTGTTGTCATGCAGTTGAACCAAAGGCATAACTGTATTGTCTTTATTTAACAAAAAGTTGCTTATTGCTGGGTTAATTCTTATTCGATAATTATTGTGTTCAAAATAAGAATTAACCCACTTATCTGTAATTCAGGAAATTAATGTTATTTGCTGCCAAATATACATTAAAATAGTTACATTTATTGAATTCACTGCGAGCAGATTATTTATAAAAACAAAAATAAAAACAATTTATGAATCGGCAAATCGTTGAAAATATCCGGCAACTCAAACGCAAATTGATTCCCAATGAGCGGCTGATACTGTTTGGGTCGCAGGCGCGGGGCGACGCCCGTCCCGATTCGGACTGGGATTTGCTGGTGCTGTTGAATAAGAAAGGCAAACACAGTAATGAAGATTATTATGAAGTTGGTTTCCCTTTTGAAGAAACCGGATGGGAATTTGGAGTTACCATTAATCCGGTAATTTTTACTAATGATGAATGGGAGCAAGGTAAAATATTTCCGTTTTATAAAAATGTAACAAGGGAAGGTATTGAAATTATTTAATTACCACGCATTATGAGTTTATCCGATACCGAAAGAAAATTAGTTGTTGAGTTCCGTATGACAAAAGCCAAGGAAATATGGTAATTTGTTCAACATGAGGCATCGAGGCGATTACGAAGACTGGGTAATAATTGACGAAAATGATATTCTTCCCCTTCTCGAACCAGCAAAACAATTTATCGAAACAATAGAGCAATTGATAAACAAAAACAATTTATGAACCAGCAAATCGTTGAAAAAATACAACCATCATTATAAAAACATTATGAAACCGACACATTTTTTACTAATGGCTTTTGCAGTCATTTTGTTTGTAAGTTGTAACAACGACAACGACAGGACGAACAAACATTACAGTGCGAAAGATTTTTTTGCGGAAGCGGTAAAAAAATCTTCGCAGACGGTTGAACTGAACACATCGGACTTGCCCCAGACCGTAACATTACGCGGCGGGACTAAGATTACGATCAAAGAAGGTACATTTACCAAAAAAGGAACGCCTCTCAGTGGTGATTTTACGCTGGAAGCAAGGGAATTTCTGAAGCCGAGCGACATTGTTCTCAATGGTCTTAACACCCTGTACCGAGATGGCAGTCCGCTGATAAGCGACGGTTTTCTCTACCTGAACGTATCTCAGGATGGAGTGCCGGTAGATCAAATTCTTGCAAAAAATCTTCTCGTAGAAATTCCCAACGATGACACTCGCTACCAGACACAGTTGTGGGAAGGGGGCAAAGATACCGTTGACAACAGGGAACAGTTTACGTGGGACGACTTTCCCGCTGACGCCCTGAATGGCGATATCGACCAGGGAGTATTACAAGAAGGTAACTGGGTTTGGAGAGACCAAAAGCAAGGCAGCGCTTCGTTTGCCTTCAATCTGGGCAAACTTGGCTGGTACAATTGCGACGTCTTCTGGGATTCCAGCAACGGAAAAACTACAATCTACGTAAAACTCACCGGTTATGTGGGAGAATTGGCGTCATACCAAGGGTATTTTGGCGATACATTCGTATTTTTCTGCGGGAAAAGCGACAATGTAGTTGCGCAACTTTATACGCCATTGCAGGGGGTGTTTGGTGTTCAGAGTTATGAGAATTCCATGCCTGTCGGAAAAATTGGAAAAATAATTGCGTTCGCCATTAAAGAAGGTAAATTTTATTTCGCAGTGAAAGATAATGTCACCATTGAGGCAGACTTATCCTTAGAGCTTGATTTAAAGGAAACAACGAAAGAAGAAATCCAGACGGAATTTGCCAAATTAGACAATTTTAAATAAAATTGGTTCAAGAAGAATTGTGCATAGAATAATCAGATTTTTAAGAAATTACACACTTCCCCTTGCCATGTTGACAGGAATTGTAGCTTATCCGCTGATAAGCTACCTTTCCTTTGTGACTCCCTACCTTATTTTCGGCATGCTGTTCCTGACGTTCTGCAAATTGTCGCCTCGCGCAATTCGATTCCATCCGGCACATATCTATCTATTAATCATCCAATTGATTGGTAGCGTTGGCGTTTATTTCCTGTTGCGCTCCTGTCACCAGGCAGTGGCACATGGCGCCATGGTCTGCATGCTGGTTCCAACGGCAACGGCTGCGGCTGTGGTAACAGGAATGCTGGGAGGCAGCATGGCTTTTATTACGTCTTATATTTTGTTGTGTAACATTGCCGTAGCATTTGCCGCACCTGCCATTTTTCCATGGATTGGCATGCAATCGGAAATGGCTTTTATCGACAGTTTTCTTTATATTTGCCGACAGGTGGGACCGCTACTGCTTTGTCCACTGCTGCTGGCGTGGACTATCCGATATTTTTTTCCTTCTGCCGGAAAACGTCTGGCTCGCATGCACGGGTTTTCGTTTTATTGC
>JAITHZ010000089.1 GCA_031279795.1 Bacteroidales bacterium | reverse complement strand
TGTCGTTCGGACGTCCAGAAAGTGGTCCCGCGCTGTTGGCCGTAGTCAGAGCAATATTCGGCAACAGCAACGAAGAAATCGAAGTGACAGCCCTGCACATGACCGTAGGTTCTGATGTGAACCCGATTCTTGTAGAACGTTATTCGCAGGAAGGGTTCAATCCAATTCTGGAAGAAGCGAAACAGTTGCAAATACCCATTCGGACAGAATACCGCATTACCGACAACGCCGGACAGGAAATTGTGGACATAACCAACACCAACAGGTACGATTTTTTACTTGTTGGCGCAGGCCTTTCCATCATGAAACAAGACCTGTTCAAAAGAAACTGGCAAATAAAGCCACATTTCTCCTGGCTTGTCGGCCTCTTGCAGAAAATTGGAAACAGTTTCTTTTTGTACCCCGGCAATTTGTTGAATGATAAGACGCGCGTCTTTATCGAACAGACAAAATCGTCTGTAGGAATATTTATCGACCACGGCTTTAAGTCAATATCCAACATGCTCGTTTTGTTGTATTTACCTGATGACGTGCATTTGCTGCAATGTGCGCAAACGGTTCTGGAAAATAATCCCGAAGCCCGAAGCGTTATTTTGGACGTCAACGGATTAATTACAAAAAATCCGGCTGTGATTAAAAACATCCGTCATTTTTCCGACCGCTTTGAAAACAGAGTAACCCTCTTGCATAAAAAACGAATTACTGCAGATATTCTGAACAAACAGGATTTCATGCTCATTAGCTATGCAAGTTGGGACGCTGTTTCATCAGAATACAAAAATGCAATGGAAAAAATACCATCAACGCTGATTATCCGAGAAAAACAACTGTAAAATAAATTTTCATATATTCAGTCAGTTATTAAAAAAATGCTGGTGAATTTTTATTCATCTTGTGCAATTGAAAATTTTCACGTACATTTGTGCGCAAAATTCCGAATGAAAAATATTTTTAAACCACATTATTAAATATAGAAATGATAATAGATAAGATTATTGCACGCGAGATTTTGGATTCTCGCGGAAATCCTACCGTTGAAGTAGATGTTACGTTGGAATCAGGCGTCATAGGGCGTGCAGCAGTGCCGTCGGGCGCATCCACCGGCGAGAATGAAGCGCTGGAATTGCGCGATGGCGACAAGAAACGTTATTTGGGAAAAGGCGTTCTGAAAGCCGTAGAAAATGTAAACAAGCTGATAGCTCCGGCTCTTGTCGGAATTTCTGCTCTGGAACAGCGCAAGGTTGACCACCTGATGATTCAGCTGGACGGAACAAAAACAAAATCCAATCTGGGCGCGAACGCCATACTTGGAGTTTCGCTGGCCGTAGCAAAAGCCGCAGCCAATTACCTGGATATTCCGCTGTACCGATACATCGGCGGAACGAATACCTATACGTTGCCCGTTCCGATGATGAACATCATCAATGGCGGCTCACACTCCGACGCGCCAATTGCTTTTCAGGAATTTATGATTCGGCCAGTGGGCGCTTCCTCTTTTCGCGAAGGCCTGCGCTATGGCGCCGAAGTTTTCCATGCACTGAAAAAGGTGCTTCACGAACGGGGACTGAGTACGGCTGTTGGCGACGAAGGCGGATTCGCCCCATCGCTGAACGGTACGGAAGATGCACTCGAATCCATCATCAAAGCCATTGAACTCGCTGGATACAAACCGGGGAAAGATGTTGTAATAGGCTTAGACTGTGCCGCTTCCGAATTTTATGTAAACGGTGTTTATGACTATACCAAATTCGAAGGAGCAAACGGAGCCAAACGCACATCAGCTCAGCAAGCTGACTATTTGGCCAGCCTTATTTCCAACTATCCGATTGATTCGATTGAAGACGGAATGAGCGAAAACGACTGGGACGGATGGAAACTCCTAACCGACAAGATTGGCGACAAATGCCAGCTGGTAGGTGACGACCTGTTTGTGACGAATGTCGATTTTCTGAAAAAAGGCATCGAACTTGGCTGTGGCAATTCAATTCTGATTAAGGTAAATCAAATCGGATCGCTGTCGGAAACGCTCGACGCCATCGACATGGCTCACCGAGCAGGCTATACATCAGTAACATCTCACCGTTCGGGCGAAACAGAAGATGCTACGATTGCCGACATTGCTGTCGCAACCAATTCAGGACAAATCAAAACCGGCTCGTTAAGCCGCTCCGACCGTATGGCAAAATACAACCAGCTGCTCCGTATCGAGGAAGAATTGGGTGATTTGGCCACTTACGGCTATTCGCGCGTTTTGCGTGTAAAATAGTCCTAAAAAAATGTCTGTTTAGAAATGAGGCAAAAATAGACAGAGCTTCACGAAGTTCGTGGGAGATTGCTCTTTCCAAAAAGTTTCCCACAAAGAACATAAAGCTCACAACTTCTTCTTTGTGAGCTTCGTGAACTTCGTGGGAGACCTGAAAGACAAGGTTGGACGTTTTTTGTTTGCATGGAAAAGTAAATGTTGAAAGAAATAAATAATTGAATAACAATGAGAAAACTATTGCTGTTTTTTTTCGCGCTGATATTGTTGCCAGGTGTGTGGGTAGCTTGCAATAACACAAAAACCTATGCCGAATTGCTTAAAGATGAACAAGATGCAATTGATCGATTTATCCGCGACAGTGGTTTTGTCGTCTATAACCACTACCTCGAAACATTTGGTGAAAAAGATTTTGTGAAATTGCCCAACGGCTTGTACCTGAACGTCGTTGAGCCAGGAAACCCACAGCCTGTTGACAGCGGGAAAGTGGTACTGTACCGCATCAAGTATGCTGTAAACCTGTTTCAGCCCGCTGTTGCCTATGCCGGAAACTGGCATAGCGGCCTTCCCAACCAGTTCATCTACGGGCGTTCTTCGTGGGAAGGCATTTCTACTCCACTGAAATATGTCGGTGAAAATACAGTCATCCGGATAATTGTCCCTTCCTCGCTGAACATTTCCGAGATTATGGAGACAGTTACACCGTATTATTATTACCTGAAATACACCGAAAACGTAATGGGAAATTAATGTTTCTGACTGATAATGTTGAATTATGCCCGATAAACCGCTTGCCATATACGATAAAAATACAGTGGAATTTGTGACCGTCGCCTTCCAGTTTTGTAATTTTATTGAAACTGCTGGAGAAATGACGAAAGAGGCATTGATTGATAAATTCATAAAAATCATTCCCTTGCTGTATCTGAAAGCTACCTTGCTGCCCCAAGAAGAAAACCTGTATGATGAGGAGACAGAAACTTTTGTCACAGAATACGGCTACGAATCTGTCAGAACCAACCTGCTGGAAAAAATAGGCGCCGACGACGATTACCTCGAAGTATTCTCTCCCGATATCTTTTTCAGCGACACGCCCGTTACAGCTTCCATTTCGGAAAATTTAGCCGATATTTATCAGGATGTAAAAAATTTTGTTTCCGTGTATGCGCTTGGATTTGAAGAAACAATGCACAGCGCACTGCTCGTTTGCCGCGAAAATTTTGAAACATTCTGGGGACAGAAAGCAGTGAATGTATTGCGACCATTACACGCTGTAAAATACGGAAAAGACACGGATGACGAATGAATTCCTTTGCCGCAACCATAGATAAACGACTGATTGATAAGATGCCTGTAGATGCGTTTTGTGGACGGGTTATTGTTGTTCAGCATGAAAGGGAAGTCCCCAAAGCTGTTGATTATCTGGCACAGTTTCCGATAATTGGTTTTGATACCGAAACACGGCCTTCGTTCAAAAAAGGAATCCGCAACGATGTGGCGCTTCTGCAACTGGCTACGTTGGAATGCTGCTTCCTAATTCGATTGAATTATACCGGATTAACTTCTCAGTTAGTTGATTTGTTAGCCAATCCTGCCATAAAAAAAATCGGACTTTCCATCAAAGACGACTTTGTACCGCTCCGCCGTCGGCACTGTTTTATTCCGCGCGGGTTCGTCGATATTCAAGAATTGGCGCCGAAATATAACATTCAGGAAAAAAGCCTGCAAAAAATTTATGCTATCCTTTTTGGAAAAAAAATATCAAAGGGACAACAACTGTCAAACTGGGAGAATGACTTTCTCAGCGACGCCCAAAAACGTTATGCAGCTACCGACGCCTGGGCTTGCTACAAAATTTTCAACGAATTGATGAAAATAGACCGAAAGGTTATTGAAAAATAATTTTACTAATTATACTTTTACAGCATTCCGTAATGTAATCATGATGAAACGAGAGTTATTATTATTTTTTTTAGCATTAAGCCTGCATACCAGCTATCAGGCAGCGGCACAGCAGGCGTCCATCAACCGGTTCGTTCAGACAGAAGGCATGGAAACATCGGGAGTTGCGGTGGCGATTGTGGATGTAAAAACCGGCACAACAGTTGCATCATACAATCCCGATCGGTTGCTTACTCCAGCATCCGTTCTGAAAGTCGTCACAACGGCTACCGCTCTGGAAGTACTGGGGAGCCATTTCCAGATTGCAACCCGACTTCAGTACGCTGGCGACATTGACATTGATGGCATTCTTCACGGCGACTTGTACATACAGGGAGGCGGCGACCCAACTTTAGGTTCGGAGTTTGTGGGCCTAAACCGCGACGATTTTCTGAAAACATGCCTCACCGCTTTGCAAAAATCCGGCATCAAACAGGTAGCCGGAAGGATAATTGCCGACGAAACATGCTTCGACCAAGCGGGAATTTCTCCAAAATGGTTGAAAGAAGATCTGGGTAATTCCTATGCGGCAGGCTCGTACGGAATCAGCTATGCCGACAATACATACCGTTTGTTCCTGGCTCCGGGAAAGGCTGGCGCCACACCGGATATTCTGCGTACCGAGCCGGATATTCCCTACATCAACTTTTCCAACTTTCTGGAAATAAAGAATAAAGACAGCGCCTTTATCTACGGAATTCCCTTTCACAATGAACGCTGGCTGATGGGATACATTCCCGAACGGAAAACGGAATACGAGCTGAAAGGCGATATCCCCGACCCGCCGTTCTTTCTCGCTGCTTCTTTGCGCAAGATGCTGATTCATTCGGGCATTCCCGTTTCTGGAGAAGCAACGACTTTCCGCCGGTTGACGCCCACTGGCGATTTCCAAACCGACGGACGAACGACTGTCTGTACCTGCTTCTCGCCGCCGCTGACCGATATAATCAGAGAAACTAACGTGAAAAGCAACAACCTTTATGCCGACCACTTACTGAAACTCATCGCTTTGACGGTTAATCCGCAAGCATCGTTCGAGCGTGGCGTGGATGCAGTAAAAAAATTCTGGAAAAGCAACAATCTTGACATGACAAAAGTTGTGATGTACGACGGCTCGGGACTGTCGCCGGTCAACCGCCTGAGTCCGGCTTTTGTAACCCAGTTGCTGGCTTACATGAGCGAAAAATCGAAATATGCCACTGACTTTTATACTTCGCTGCCGTTGGCAGGAAAGGAAGGAACTGTTCGTAATTTCCTGAAAAATACCCGTCTGGAAGAAAAAATTCCGCTGAAAAGCGGCAGTATGACCAACGTACAATGCTATGCCGGTTATTTCGATAAGGATGGTAAACGCTATGCTTTTTGTATCATGGCAAACGATTACCTGATTCCAAGAAACAAGCTGCAAAAAGCCATCGAAAAAATGATGCTCGGATGGTAAAATCGTCTCTGCGAATCATTGTTAAAATGGAAATTAAAAAATAAAAAAAATGTCGTACTGCATAAAAAATACTATTTTTGCACACCATAATAATGTATGATAAAAACAATGCTGTAAATAATAAACTATGCCGAAACTGTCTGTCATCATCTGCACCTACAACCGCGAAAAATACCTCTACAACTGCCTGAAAAGCATTGCGGAAAATGATTTTTCACCCGAACACGAAATTGTGCTGGTAAACAACAATTCTACCGATAATACCGAAAACGAGTGTGTGCGATTTCAAAACGATTATCCACAAGTTGTTTTTCGTTATTTTTTGGAAAAAAATCAGGGACTTTCGTTTGCCCGCAATCGCGGAATTGACGAAGCGACAGGCGATGTGCTGGTTTACGTCGACGACGACGCCAAAGTTGGCGACAACTACCTGAAAACGATTGCCGGCTTTTTGGGCGAAAATCCCCGTGCGATGGCGGTTGGAGGAGCAATCTTTCCTGTTTATGAAACACAGGAGCCGAATTGGATGTCGCATTACACCCGGATTTTAATTACAGCATATAAAAATGAAGGCAAGAAGGTTATCGAATTTAAACGCGGAAAATTTCCAAGCGGCGGCAATGCTGCATTCCGAAAAGAGGTTTTTCAACAGATTGGAAAATTCAATACCGAACTCGGACGAATTGGAAATTCGCTGCTGAGCGCCGAAGAAAAAGACGTTTTCGACAGAATGAGACAGAAAAAAATGCCGATATTCTATCTACCTCAAATGGTTCTGTATCATATCATTCCGCCTTCAAGACTGACGAAAGAATATTTTTACCGCCTCACCAGCTCAATTGGAAAAAGCGAGCGTTTACGCACACTGAACATATCAAAAGCAAAATATGCAAAACGCCTCCTGGCCGAACTCGTCAAATGGGCAGCGACGTTGGCGCTGTGCACGGGATTCTTGCTCAAACTTCAGCCGCGTAAAGGATGGAAACTCATCCAGTTCCGTTGGTTCGTTACTAAAGGATTAGTGATTAATTAGGAATTAGGAATTAGGAATTAAGAATTACGAGTTCAAATTAAACTAAAGCGCAAAAAAATACCATTCAAATTTAATTTTCTATTGATTTTAATTATTTAAAATCATTGCTATATGACAAATTCTTTATAGCTTTGGAGCGAATTTCATATTAATTAAAAAATTACCAAATATGTCTGTAAATAAAGTATTTTTGATTGGAAATGTAGGGAAAGACCCTGATGTAAAACATTTGGACAACAACTTGTCGGTAGCCAGTTTTCCGCTGGCAACATCAGAAAGGGCATACACCATGCAGAACGGAACCCAGGTGCCGGAAAGAACCGAGTGGCATAACATTGTAGCGTGGCGCGGGCTGGCAAAACTTGCAGAAGATTACATCCGAAAAGGTTCGCCAATCTATCTGGAAGGGAAAATCCGTTCCAGGTCGTGGGAAGATCAAAATGGCGTCAGACGGTACATAACCGAAATTTTTGCGGACACAATCGAACTGTTGGGTCGAAAAAGCGATGGACAGCAGGCTCCTCATCCGGGTACGGCATACCCTGAATTTGGCGCGCAACCCGCCCAGACAGCCCAGCCGCAAACGCCACAACCACAGCCGCAATCTCAACCAGATTCGTTCGGTAACGATGAAGCGCCCGACGGCGATTTGCCTTTTTAACAATTCGAACAACTAATTTTTTTGTTTTGGATACAGATTATTTTAGTTATTTGTTTTGCAGTATCAACGTACCCTTGACGGGCGAAGCGGGGCTGTTTCTCTTGTCAGGGTGCGTAGCGCTGATTTTTGTTACACGGTTGTCGGCGGCGGAACTGGCTTTCTTCTCGCTAAACCACAGCGAACTGCAAACCATTCGGCGAAGTGAGCATCTTCTTGACCGAATGATTGTCAAACTGCTGGAACGAGCCGGAAAATTGCAGACAGCGCTGTTACTCGCCGTTGCTTTTGTAGACCTGCTCTATGTCTTTTTTGCTGCTTGCTTTTGGACAAGTATCTGTGAACTGTCCTTTCACCCAGCATTTAATGTGCTGATTATCACGTTACTCATATCATTTCCATTCCTTTTAGTTGGAAAAATGATACCCAAATTCAGTGTTGCCATACATCCGTTGGAAATTGTTTATCGCAACATATTGACAGCACAGGCTGTCAGCCGATGCTTCTCTCTACTTGTCGAGCTACAGACAAGGCTGCAAAAGAGCCTGTTGCAGAAATATCCACAACAGAATCGCAATATTTCTCTTGACAATCTTTCGCAAGCGATCGAAATGGGAGGAGAAGAAATCTCAAGCGGAAAAGAAATGCTGAAAGGTATCGTTAAATTTGGCGAAAAAACAGTACTGAGCGTCATGACGGCGCGTCTGGACGTTGCGGAGATTGATATCCGGCGCTCCTTCAAGGAATTAATCAGTTTTATCCGCGAAACAGGATATTCGCGGATTCCGGTCTATTCAGGCACCGACGATTTCATTCAAGGCGTGCTGTACATCAAGGATTTGCTGCCGTATTTGGACAAACCCGACGATTTTCAGTGGAAATCGCTTATCCGTCAGGCTTATTTTGTTCCCGAATCAAAAAAAATAACTGACTTGCTGGAGGAATTCAGGCAAAACAAAATTCATCTGGCTATTGTGGTTGACGAATTTGGCGGAACTTCCGGCATTGTCACTATGGAGGATATTCTGGAAGAAATTGTGGGCGACATCAGCGATG